>JASLMQ010001001.1 GCA_030746455.1 Candidatus Latescibacterota bacterium | reverse complement strand
GGAAGGGCGGCACTACGCGAGCATGATCATCGACGGAGAGGACCTGCACGTGCTCTCGCGATCGGGGGACCATCGGGCAAAGAGTGCGCACGATGGGAATCTGATAACATTCCATACCGTAGAGGGATTTCGGGACCTGGTCTACATATGACACAAGGACCCCAACATTCATGAGCGGGAGGGAGAGATGGGTGACGTTCTATCCGTAGGCATGGTGGGATCAGGCGGGATCGCGCGCGCGCACATGCGGGCGATCGAGGCGAGCGACAACATCCGGACCGTTGCCGTGATGGACATCGATGCGGGACAGGCGGAGTCCGCGGCGAGCGAATACGGCGCCAGGGCCTACACGAGCCTGGATGCACTGCTGGACGACTCCGAGGTCCAGGGCGTTCACGTCTGCACACCCCACAACCAGCACCTCGAGCCGGTGGTGAAGGCCGCTGAGGCCGGTAAGCACGTTCTGGTAGAGAAGCCGATGGCGCTCACGCTGGAGGAGTGCGACGGCATGATGGCCGAGTGCGAGGAGGCCGGCGTGGTGTTGATGGTGGGCCAGGTGGTCCGGCACTTTCCGGTGAGCAGGAAGATCAAGCAGCTGATCGCGGAGGGGGCCGTCGGAGAGGTGGGTCACATGGTGCGCCGGCGCTACGGCAACTTCAACCCGACGCCGGCACCGGGGCAGGACAAGCACTGGTACCTTGACCTGGAGGCGGGCGGGATCTGCGTGCTCTATTGCTTTGGGCCGCACGAATACGACATCCTGCACTGGTTCATCGACTCGCCCGTGGTGAAGGTCTACTCCCAGGGGAACGAGAGCACGGATCGCTATGCGGGGCAGAAGGACTCCTACACGACGATCATGAACCACGCCAACGGCGCGGTCAGCGTGGTGTCGCAGACGGTGGTGTGCCACTCAGGCGCGCACGACCAGCACGTCATCGGCAGCGAGGGATCGATGATGGCGACCGGCAGCAACCTGCTACTGAATGGGGAAGCAGTGGAGCTGGACGGTGAGAACCGCGACGGCATGGTGAGGCAGGTGCAGGAGTTCGCGACGTGCTGCATGGAGGACACGGAGCCCGACGCGAGCGCCATGTCGGTTCGACACACGATGGCCATAATCGAGGCGGCGAAGCAGAGCGCGGAGCGCGGGGAGGTCGTGATGGTGTCGGAGTTCGAGTAAAGGAGCACAAGGTCAGAACAAGGCGGAACCACAGATGAACACCGATACACACCGATTGCTGGACGAGAGCCCGAATCCAGCTGTGTGCAGAGGCCGAGCAGCGTAGAAAAGGACGGGGAGCATGGTAGAGAACCTGTACTGGGGTGATCTGCACAACCACAACGAGCTGGGGTACGGGATGGGCAGCCTCGAGCGTACTTACGAGATCGCCCGGTCCCACCTCGACTTCATCGCCTTCACCCCGCACGGGCTGGTTGCCGGCGGCAGAGCGCCGGACGGGATCGAGGTCGTCAAGGCGAACTGGGACAGGATCCAGAGGGCGGCGGCAGAGCAGAACACGCCCGGTACGTTCACGTGCTTTCTGGGCTATGAGTGGCACTCGGGCCCGTGGGGAGATGTGCACGTGGTGTGCCTCGACGACGACGAGCCCATGTGCTTCGCCCAGAATCTGGGTGATCTGCAGTCGCATTACCGCTCCCGCCGGGCGATCCTGATCCCGCACCACACCGGTTATGTCAGCGGAGTGGACTGGGACCTGTTCGACAATGCGATCTCACCCGTCGTGGAGATATACTCCGAGCACGGATGCTCGGAGCGAGACCAGGGGCCATTTCCCATGCTGGGGCACAGCGGGGGGCCCGGATCGCGCTGCTTCACGGCCCAGCACGGGCTGAGCCTGGGGAAGCGGTTCGGGTTCGTGGCCAGCACCGACAACCACGACGGATTCCCGGGCGGCTACGGGTGGGGGCTGGCCGGGGTGTGGGCCGCGGAGAACATACGAGAGTCCATCTGGGACGCCATCGCCAGCCGCCGGACGATCGCGGTGACGGGGGACCGGATCTCGGTCGACATGAACGTAGGCGAGCATCGGCTAGGCAGCGAGGCCGAACCGGGCCCGTCCCATGACGTCGCATTCGAGGTCGTGGGATGGGACACGCTCAGGCTGGTCGAGCTGGTGCGCGACAACGTGCCGGTCCAGGTCTGGACGCCGGACTACGCCGGGGTCGAGAGGGATGGGACCCAGCGCTATCGGTTTCGGATCGAGTACGGCTGGGGATCGATGAAGGCCTTCCAGATCTTCGACTGGACCGGGGCTGTGACGGTGGACGGCGGAGAGATCTCGGCCGTTGTGCCCTGCTTCTCGTCGGACCCCTTCGACGAGCATAGGCGCAAGAAGATCCTCGAGCAGGACAGGAGCCGCTGTCGGTGGCAGTCGCACACGTCGCGCGGAGGGATGTTCGCGTCGCGGAACACCTTCACGGCCCACTCGGCGAACGACGCGCTGTGCCTGGAGGTCGAGGGTACCCCCGAGACGCGGGTCGAGGTGGACATGCACGGCCTGACCAAGCAGAGCCTGTTCGCCACCAGCGTGGACTGGGCGGTATCGAACACCTCCGGCAGCCAAAAGTGGGTCTTCACGATCGGCGAGCTTCTGGACGGTCGGCTGGGCTACCGGATGGGCAAGCCGGGCGGATCCGTCGTGGTGCACCGGGCCGTGCCGGAGGGGCTCTATAGAATGTCAGGCGGCTATCGACATCCCGCCGACGAGCGCGGGACCTACTACCTGCGGGTCACGCAGGAGAACGGCCAGATGGCGTGGAGCAGCCCGGTCTGGATTGGGTGACTGCGAAGAGCCAAGAGCGGAACCACAGATGCACACGGATGGACACGGATGGGTGGGCTCGGGAGTCGGCCGGTACCTGTGGGTAACCATGCCCGTCACGGTGGTAGCTGTCTGCTGTCAGATGGCTGCCCGTGCGGATGACGAGAACCCGCCAG
>JASLMQ010001000.1 GCA_030746455.1 Candidatus Latescibacterota bacterium | reverse complement strand
GACCCAACCCACACCACAGGGCGATCGCCTCTATCAGGAGGCCTCGGAGCTCGCCCCGGGGGGCGGCGCCGCCTCCGTCAGGTACAACAGGGCGCTGGAGAAGACCCTCTATCTCTCACGAGGAGATGGAGCCCGGATCTGGGACGTGGATGGAAACGAGTACCTCGATTTCTGCATGTCCCACGGGGCCTCCATTCTGGGCCACAACCACCCGCGAGTCCGGGAGGCCCTTGAGCGCGCGATCGAGATGGGCGTCATCTGCTCCTATGAGACCGAGCACCACGTCGCCCTGGCCCGCAAGATCTCCGAGATGGTGCCGGGAGCGGAGATGGTACGGTTCTCCGGCAGCGGAACCGAGACGGTGATGCACACCGTTCGCCTGGCGCGCGCATACACCGGCAAGCCCAAGCTGCTCAAGTTCGAGGGCCACTTCCACGGCTACAGCGACGCGGTCTACTGGAGCAGTGCCCCCCCGCTGGATCACGCCGGTCCGGCAGACGCCCCGGTGCCGTACTGCCAGTCCGCCGGAATCCCGGCGGATCTGAGCGATCATCTGATCGTGGTCCCCTTCAACGACCCGGAGGCCCTGGAAGACGCCGTGCGCAGGAATCGTGAGGACCTCGCCGCCGTCATCATGGAGCCCGTGAACTACGACGCGGGCTGCATACTGCCGCGGCCCGGGTTCCTGGAGGACGTCCGACGCATCACCTCGGAGAACGGTGTGCTGCTCGTCTTCGACGAGGTCCTCACCGCCTTCCGGATCGCACCCGGCGGGGCTCAGGAGTACTATGGCGTGGTCCCGGATCTCTGCATCCTGGGCAAGGCGACCGGTGGCGGGCTGCCTCTCAGCGCCATCGCGGGTAGGCGCGAGGTGATGTCGCGGCTGCGGCCGCTGGGAGACACCGAGCACAGCGGGACCTACATGGGCCACCTTGTCCCCGTGATGGGCGGCCTGGCCTGCCTCACCCAACTGTCAGAGCCCGGGGTATATCCCCGGCTGTTCTCTCTGGGCGATCAGCTCTACAGGAACCTCGAGGAGATCATCGGGAGGACCGGTGTCCGGGCGCGGCTGCAGCATCTGGGTCCCCGATTCTTCATCTACTTCGGGCTCGACCCCGCAGAGGAGGTCATCAACTACCGCGCTGCCGCCAGACACAACCCCGAGATGGCCCTGGCCTTCTCAAGGGAAACGATGGCTCGCGGGGTCTATTTCCACGACTACGGCGGCGGGCTTGCCCACCACGGGTTCTCAACGGCTCACACCGAGGCCCACGTCGAGGAGGCCCTCAACGCGGTGGAAGACGCCTTGAAGACCATGGCCTGAGGAATCCGGATGCGCATTGCCCTGGCAGGCATCTACCAGGAATCGCACTCCTTCTCACCCGCACCAGCCACGCTGGGCCAGTTCGAGGCCGGCTATCTGCTCCACGGTGAGGAGATACCCGACCAGCTCGCCGGGCTGAACCATGAGGTCGGGGGTGCCCTGGAGGCCGCCGAGGGGCACGAGGTCGTCCCACTTACCTACGCCTCGGCCGGGTCCTCGGGGATGCCGATTCGGCACGAGGCCTACGAGACCCTCTCCGGCGAGATCCTATCACGCCTCAGGCAAGCGCTCCCGGTCGACGGCGTCCTGATGGCCATGCACGGGGCCATGGCCTCCGAGGGACACGACGACGCCACGGGCCACCTGCTGGCCGAGGTTCGCAAAGCCGTTGGCGTCGATGTCCCTGTCGTGGCTACGCTCGACCTCCACGCCAACGTCACGCGCCTGATGGCGCGGTCGGCCGATGCGCTCGTGGGCTATCACACGGCCCCCCACATCGACCAGCGCGATACCGGGCGAAGGGGGATGGCGCTACTGCTGGGGACGGTGTCGGGCAAAACGAACCCGGAAATGGCGGTCCGGCAGCTGCCGATGATCCTTCCCAGCGAGAACGGCCGGACCACGGACGGGCCATACGCTGGCGTGATGGATCAGGCAAAGGAGCTCGAAAACGCGCCGGGCGTCCTCGCTGCCTCGGCCTTCTCGGTACAGCCCTGGCTGGACCTCCCCGAGGTCGGATGCTGCGTCGTGGTCGTCTGCGACGGCGATCGCTCGAGAGCCTGTGCCGAGGCCGACCGCATCGCCGACGCCTTCTGGGCCTGCCGTGGGGATTTCGAGCCCAGCCTCGTGAAGGTCGAGGACGCTATCGACCTTGCGCTTGAAGACGCACGCGGACCCTTCGTCTTCTCCGATTCGGCCGATGCGCCAAGCTCCGGCGCGCCCGGCGACAGCACGGTACTGCTGAAGGCCCTTCTGAATCGCCGTGTCGAAAAGCCGGCTCTCCTCAACATCGTCGATCCCGAGGCCTCCGCGGCAGCGTTCCGTGCAGGCGTCGGAGCCACGCTGGATCTCACGGTGGGGGGAGCGTTCTCATCTACGTTTTACAAGCCCGTCATCTTCAAGGGCTACGTGAAGTCCCTCACCGACGGCTCGTTCCGCAACAGGGGGCCGGGCTTTCATGGCGTTCAGTTCAGCATGGGACGCACTGCCGTCGTGGCATCCGGGGGCCTTCACCTTATCGTGATGGAGCGACCGGTGATTCAGTGGGATCCGGAGCTCTACCGCAGCCAGGGCCTCGAGCCCGCCGAGGCCTGGATCGTGGTCGCAAAGTCGCCCGCGGCCTTCCGCGCCGCGTACGAATCGCTCGCGGGCGAGATTCTGGTTCTCGACGCGCCGGGCGTCTGCAGTCCCAATCTCCTGACATTCCCGTGGAAGCGGGTCCCACGGCCGATGTACCCGTTCGACGCGATGTCCGATGCCCTCCCGCGACCCGACTAGGCGGTCTGCAGGCGGAAGGAATGGGAGATCGTTCATCGGCACCCGTTCATTTTGAATCCAGGGAAACGGCGATCCATCTCAGCCGTTCCACCACACGCAACAACTGAGAGGAGCAACACCATGCTTGCCAAGATTCAGGAATACCTCGGAGACCAGGCCGACAGCCTGCTGAACCACAAGTGCAAGGTCGCCAACAGCCTGCTCAGCCTGCCCGGTCCCGACTTCGTAGACCGGGTCTTCATCGACTCCGACCGTCCGGTCCCCGTGCTGAGCAACCTCCAGCGGCTCTACGGGAGCGGACGTCTGGCCGGTACCGGCCACGTGTCGATCCTGCCGATCGATCAGGGGATTGAGCACTCGGGCGGCGCCTCCTTCGCCCCCAACCCCATCTACTTCGACCCGGACAACATCGTGAAACTCGCGATGGAGGGCGGATGCAATGCCGTGGCCACAACCCTCGGCGTCCTCGGCCTGACCGCACGCAAGTATGCCCACAAGATCCCCTTCATCCTCAAGTTCAACCACAACCAGCTCCTGACCCACCCCAGCGTCCACGACCAGGTCTTCTTCGCCCAGATCGAGCAGGCCTGGAACCTGGGCGCCGCGGGCGTGGGTGCCACGATCTACTACGGTTCCGAGGAGTCGAATCGTCAGATCGTGGAAGTCAGCGAGGCCTTCGAGCGCGCACACGACCTTGGTATGTTCACGGTACTCTGGTGCTACCTGAGAAACTCGGCCTTCAAGACCGACGAGGCCGACTACCACGAAGCCGCCGATCTGACCGGCCAGGCCAACCATCTGGGCGTGACCATCCAGGCCGACATCGTCAAGCAGAAGCTCCCCACCTGCAATGGCGGATACACGGCGCTCAACTTCGGCCGGACGCACGACAAGGTCTACACCGACCTGTCCTCAGACCATCCGATCGACCTCTGCAGATATCAGGTGGTGAACTGCTACATGGGCCGTGTGGGCCTGATCAACTCGGGTGGCGCGTCTTCCGGGGCAAGCGACTATGCCGAGGCAGTGCGCACGGCCGTTGTGAACAAGCGTGCCGGCGGCACGGGCCTGATCTCCGGACGCAAGGCCTTCCAGCGTCCGATGGAGGAAGGAATCCAGCTTCTCAATGCCATCCAGGACGTCTATCTATGCAAGGAGATCACCTTCGCATAGCGGGGCTGATGTGGGGCGAACAAAGAGGGCCTGCCGAGCTGAAGCTCGGCAGGCCCATATTGATACCTGGCAGGAATCGTGACGCCTATTTCTTCTTCTTCTCTTCCTTCGGCATGTACTTCTTGAGCCGCTGGGAAATGATGTCCGCCGTGTACGGCTTGACCACATAGTCATTCGCGCCGGCCTGAACCGCCTCCACCACGGTCTCGCTGTCGGTCAGCGAGGTGAGCATCACCACGGGGATGTGCGATGTCGTGGGGTCGCCCCTGATCTTCTTGAGCGCCTCCAGGCCGTTCATCCGTGGCATCATTACGTCGAGCATGGCCATTCCCGGTGGGTCCTTCTTGGCGAGCTCGACGGCCTCGGCTCCGTTGGTCGCCTCCACCGGAATGAAACCCAGCTTCTTGATCACGAAAGACAGGGCCCGCCTGCTCGCGATGGAGTCCTCCGCGATGAGCACCTTTTTGGGGTGTCGTTTCGGCTCGGCCTTCTCAACCACCAGAGAGGCGCCGCACTCGCCGCAGAACTTCCCGCTCTGCTCCTCCGCCTCGCACGCCGGGCACTTGTTGAGGAGTTCCTCCTCCGCCGGTGCCGCGGCGGCCTCGGTCTTCGCGTCGACCTCGATGGAGAACGCCTCCCCGATCGCCGCCGCGTGCGCGGGTACCCCCGAGAGGATCTCGTCTACAACCTTGGGACCGAATCCGAAGAAGGATCTGGCACGCGTATCGAGGATCTTGCGTGCGTCTTTCCGCTCGTGCTCGAAGAGCACATCCGTGACCAGATTCGACAGGTTGACGGCCTGGATGACCGTCTTCGATCCGTCGGGAATCTTCTCTTCCACTTCGGAGAAATGGGAATGCTGGATCGCCGCCACCAGAATGGCGGGAAGCTCCCACTCCTTCCCGATCAGGGAACCGACGAGGGCGTGATCGACCCCGAGCACTTCCCGCTCACCCACCACATGATGCACGTCTGTTGCCCTAGCCACCCCGATCGCCCCGCCGTATTCGAGCGGGCGCGAGCGGATGAGAAGCAGAATGCCGATGTTCTGGATGAGGCCTACCGTGAACAGATCGACCGGGAAGTCACCCCGCACGCGGGTCGCGATCTCACCGGCAGCCACCCCCGCGCAAAGAGAGTCCCGCCAGAAACGGCCGTAGTCGAACCCCCCGGACACCCCCTTGGGGAACAGCTCGAGGACCGATATCCCCACCGCGAGGTTGCAGACCTTCTTGTAGCCCAGCAGTGATATCGCCTTGTTCACGTCCTCCACGCCCTCCGTCATCTCGTACATTGGAGAGCTGACGACCTTCAGCATCTTATCGTGAAGCGTGGGGTCCGACTGGATCTTCTCGGCGACCTCCTGCACCGGTGCGCTCAGGTCGGAGGTCATCTGGGCGATGTGCGCGGCGATAGGGGAGAGCCGTGGGAAGTCCTCGGCCCCCTGGATCAGTTTGACCACGTCTTGTTCAGTCATCTCGCCCCGGATCCTCTATGTGCGTCCAGTCGGGTCACTCACCGTCCTCGACGAGCTTCTCGCCGTCGAAAATCAGCTTGCCCTTCTCGTAGATGCGCCCCGTTGCCTCGTCCAGCTCGTACTTCATGAGCTGACCGAGGGAGAGGTGGTTGAACACCTCCTTGGGGTCCTTGTACTTCTCGATCAGCTTCTCGATGGGACCTTCGAACTCGATTCTGCGCCGGTTGGGTCGTTCCTTTTCCCGCCTTTCTCGTTCTTCCTGAGTGATGATCGGGAGACGCTCGGCCGCAGGTCCCAGCCTGCTGGCATACTCCTGCTGGCGGCGGAACTTGTCGTGGCGCTTCTCGAGCTCGTCCTTCTCCTCGGCGTTCTCGTAGTGGGCCCCGATCTCCTCGGCCCTCTGCCGCCACTGTTCCTTTTCCTTGTCGCGCAGATCGTCCCGACCCGCCTTGCGCATGATGTTTCTGACAGAATCTGGCATCGTGCCGTCTCCAGCCCACGAGGGTGGCCCACAGAAAGGACAGCGGCAGCCCCGAATGCGCGGGACTGCCGAACGCGCGGTCGTCTAGTAAAAGGCGCTGCGCGACAACAAACATACACCGGAGCCACCCATTTGTCAACGCCAAACTTGCCCGAAATCCGCCCATCTGGCGTGGGATCTCCCTGCTAGCCCTGCCGTGGCGGAAATGCCTGAAAACGGTTGACTTGGCCCAGGTGTCCGGTTACTTTTGAACCGCCGATCGAGGGATGACTCACAGCACTGCGATCCCGAGGACCCCACGCACGTTCCCGGTCGCGTGCACCCACCACCAGCACAGGCACACCCATGTCCCAGTTCGACAGGCTGGTCGAGATCATGTCCCGACTCAGGGCGCCCAACGGTTGCCCATGGGACCTCAAGCAGGATCACGAGAGCCTCAAGTCCTACCTGATCGAAGAGGCCTACGAGGTGCTCGACGCGATCGACAGCGGCGACGATCGGGAGCTCTGCGAGGAGCTGGGTGATGTCCTGCTCCAGATCGTGTTCCACGCCCAGATCGCCCGTGAGGAAGACCGCTTCACCATGGAGGAGGTCGCCGCCTCGATCTCGGACAAGCTCGAGCGCAGGCATCCCCACGTCTTTGGGGACACCTCCGTGGAGAACGCCGACGAGGTCCTTCGGAACTGGGAGGCCATCAAGTCTCGCGAGCACGAAGAGAAGGGCCGCGAGCCGTCTGTCCTGGAGGGCCTGTCCCGCCATCTTCCAGCCCTGCTCAGGGCGCGACGGGCCCAGGAGCGTGCCGCAAAGGTCGGCTTCCGGTGGGATCGGTCTGACGATGTGGTCGAGAAGGCCCGGGAAGAGGTGGAGGAATTCCTGGTTGCCCGGGAGGACGGCAACGCTGAGCGTCTCGAGGAGGAGCTGGGAGATCTGCTCTTCTCCCTGGTGAACGTGGCCAGCTATCTTCGCATCTGCCCGGAAGAGGCACTCAGAAAGACCATTGGCAAGTTCGAGGCCCGGTTCCGCTTCATCGAATCAGAACTCGCCAAGGCGGGAAAGACGCCTCAGGCGGCCACGATCGAAGAGATGGACCGCCTGTGGGAGTGCTCAAAGAGCGCGTGATCTGCCCGCTCTTCACGTTCTGCATTTCGAATTCTGCATTCCTCATTTTGCATTTCCCTCCCCCAGCACCACCCTCCTGTAGGCCGTCACCGCCGCGTGCAGATCCTGTGCCGCCAGGCCCGTGAAGTAGGCGATTGCGCCCTGACCGCGCAGGTGCTCCAGCCGGCCGAGAGCCGCATCCCCGATCGTCATCACCCTACCTTCATCCCCGCGCACGAGCGTCACCTCGGAGGCTTTGCCCGCTGCCTCTGCAACCCGAAAGTCGCCCGAGTCTGCCGCTTGTTCGGCCTTGTCCACCACGACTGGACGGCTGCAGAGCAGGTCCATCCCCAGCTGTGTGGTCCGCGGGTCCCCCCCAACCACCGACAGGTGGGTGCCATCCGCAACATCCCCACCCATCAGGATCGGTTCCGGCGCCGGTACGGCCGCGACCACGGCCCGCGCATCCCGCACGCACCCAGCCACCGAGTCCACCGTTCGAACACCGGCCTGGACCACGTCACCGACATTTGCTTCGAATGCCTCGCGGTTTTGGGGCCGCCGGCTCGTCGCGACGATCTCTCCGGGTCGCAGAACCCGGTCCACGCAAAGCGCAAGGGCGTGTGCGATTCGTCCGGTGCCCAGGATCGAGACCTTGTCGACCGCCGCCGGGCCGAGGTACCTGGCCCCCAGGGCGCCCGCGGCACCGGTGCGCATATTCGTGATATGCTCTGCATCCAGCTGGATCCGGTTCCCCGAGCCGAGGTCCTCCAGCTCGATCACGGCGGTCCGCTCCCCCAGCCGGCCCGTGTTCACGTCCGAGCGCTCCTCGATCACCTTCCGAGCCCTGAACCTGCCTGGCCACTCCGCGGGGAGCTCGAGCCGGAAACGGTCCGAGTCGCCATCCCGCGATACCGTTTCCTGTCTCGGGGGATTCAACAGATCGCCCGACCCGTAGAGCCGGAAGGCCTCGTGGCAGCTCTCCAGGAAGTCCTCCACGGTCAGGGCCTGCCGGATGTCCGCGTTCGTAATCCGCATTCGACCGTCGTTTGAGTCGTCTAGCCCTCGGTCAGTACCTACCGAATGTCCCGTAGGCCTCAAGGAGCGCGCTCACGTTCCGGAGGGGCGTGTCGGCCTGGATATTGTGCGACGTGCAGAGGATATATCCGCCTCCCGGCGCAAGGGCCTCCACCCGTTCTCTCACTTCCTTCCGCACGTCATCGGGCAAGCCGAAAGGCAGCGTCTTCTGGATCGAGATCCCCCCGTGGAACGAAAGCCGGTCGCCGAACTCCGCCTTGAGGCTCGTCGGCTCCATTCCCGTCGCCTCGGGCTGCAGCGACTGCAGGATGTCCAGTCCTCGCTCCAGCATCAGCGGCACGATCGGGCGAACCGCACCGCAGGTGTGATGCATCACCCGGAGACCGAAGCAGCGGGCAAGCCCGGCATACGCCTCGAACCCATCGCCCAGAAAGGTCGACCACGCGTCCGGTGAGAGCAGCGGCCCGTTCTGCGAGCCGAAGTCATCTCCCGTGAGCACGACATCCAGCTTGCCCTTCGCGGATTCGAAGATCCGCTCCGCATAGGCGTGGTAGAACGAGCGGATGTGCGAGAAGATGGCCTGCGCGATCTCCGGACTCAGAACGATGTCTACCAGGATCTGCTCGATGCCGCGCAGGTACATCGCGGGCTTGAGCTGGGAGATGCGGTTGAGCCGGTCGCCCATGAACACCACGACCCGTCCGTTGCTTCTGATGGCCTCGCACTGCGCCTCGATATCGCCATAGTCGAACCAGTCTGGCGAGGGCCAACCGGGGTAGGACTCGATCTCCTCGAC
>JASLMQ010000999.1 GCA_030746455.1 Candidatus Latescibacterota bacterium | reverse complement strand
ACCGACGAGCACGGCCAGAAGGTGCAGGACGCGGCACGGGCCAACGGGATCAATCCACAGATCCAGGCGGACCGCCTCGTCGTCAGGTTCCAGGAGGTGTGGGAGCGCCTGCACGTGGAGTATGACGACTTCATTCGTACCACCCAGGACCGCCACACGCGGGTCGTCACGGCGGTGCTGCAAGACCTGTGGGACCGAGGCGAGATCTACCTTGGCGAGTACGAGGGATGGTATTGCGTGCCCGACGAGCGCTTCTGGACGGAGAAGGACGTGACCGACCAGAAGTGTCCGGACTGCGGGCGGCCCGTCGAGTGGCTGTCCGAGCAGAACTACTTCTTCCGCATGGGGAAGCACCAAGAGTGGCTGATCGAATACATCGAATCGCACCCAGGATTCATCAGGCCGGAGAACCGGCGTAGCGAGGTGCTCGGATACCTCCGCAAGCCGCTGGGCGACCTGTGCATCTCACGTCCGGCCGAGCGGGTGAGCTGGGGCATACCGTTGCCCTTCGATCCGGCGTATGTCACCTACGTCTGGTTCGACGCTCTCCTGAACTACGTCACCGCGGCGGGATATATCTCAGACGACCGTCGGTTTTCGGACTTGTGGTCGACGGCCACCCACCTGATCGGCAAAGACATCCTGACGCTACATACTGTCCTCTGGCCGACGATGCTCCGGGCCGCCGGACTGCCGTTGCCGCGGACGATCTTCGCTCACGGATGGTGGTTGTTGGGTGGAGCCAAGATGTCCAAGTCGCTGGGCAACGTCGTGAAGCCCCTCGATCTGGCCGACTTCTACGGGGTCGACGCGCTCAGGTTCTACCTGATGGGCGGCATGGTGGCGGGGCGGGACGCGGACTTCGACGAGGACGTACTGCGGGCCCGGTACCAGTCCACGCTGGCCAACGATCTGGGCAACCTCCTGCACCGCCTCATCGACATGATCGGTCGGTACTGCGATGGCCGGGTACCGACCCCGGGCACGCGATCCTTTGATGGCGACGCGCTGCGGCAGAGATGCGAAGGCCTGCCAGACGAGGTGTTCGAGCACATGGACGCGTTCGCGGTGAACGAGGCCGTTGCGTCGATCGTCGCGACCGTCCGCGACATCAACCGCTACGTCGAGCACGCCGCGCCCTGGGCGGCCGCCAAGGAGGGGCGAACGACCGAGGTGGAAACAGCGCTGTATACCGCCGCCGAGGCGCTTCGGATTACGTCGGTGTTGCTGTGGCCGGTGATGCCGGAGCGGATGGCCGAGCTTTGGCGTCGTCTCGGCTGGCAGCCGTCGGACCGGCTGTCAGAGGCGCTATCGTGGGGAGGCCTCAAGCCGTGTTCGCCTGTGGCGCCCGCGCCGCCTCTCTTCCCGCGGCTCGATGCGTGATTCGTTCAGACGGGTCTGACCGCGCGTCCTACAACGCCTCTTGCCGCGAGGGGACAGCGATAGGCGAATGAGCGGCACTCGGCATGAGGTCCGGTGGGGGAGCCGCGTGTCCGCGTGTTCGAGGGCGCACACGCCGGTGCGCCTCTACCAGAACGGCCCTGCCGCAGAGACGAGCCGGCCTCCGACGCCTTGGGTCTAGCGGTGCGGGCTAGGCATGAAGGTTGACGCTGACAACCCTCGAGATTACGATGGCTTCTCCCCAGGGGGCGGGGAAGCTGCGAGAACGTGCGGGGGTGCCACGACTTGTCAGCAGCTCTCGATAACAGGCCGCTCGATTTCACCGCGTATCGGCGAGACCCGCTCGCCCGTCTCGTTTTGGACAGGGCTGGCTGGGACTCCTGGCAGTTCCCGGTCGTCTACACATTGGCTTCCATCATCCTCCTTGCGACTGCCATGCTCGTCTATCTGGTCAGGGACGGCTCGATAGACGTGGCCAGGCTGGGCGGCTACCAGGGATTCCTGCCTACCGCGCTGTACAACATCGTTGCGTTCTATTTGGGCTCGCGGTTCTACCTCTACTTCTGCCGTCAGTCAGGACGGCTTTACCAGGACTTGGCGGACCGCGGCGTCATTGCCGAATCCCCACGAGAGATCGAGATGGTTCGGGGCGCCGAGCACACCCCGGACTCGTACCACCGAAGGGGCATCTGGCCACTGGTGGGTGTGTTCCTGGGTGTGGGCTTCCTGATCACGATGCTCTATTCGGTTCTGTGGGACCCCGATCGAGACGAGGTCGCTAGGTATACCGTGGTATACGTCGCCTTCATGCTTCCCGTGTGGGTGTTGGGAATGTATATGATCGGGATGGTCTGCGCGCGCTTCCTGAGCACCATCTGGGGCCTGTCGCGCAGGCTGACGGACGCCGACGTCGAGATCCATCCGCTGCATCCGGACAGCTGCGGCGGGCTGAGACCGATCCTGGACTACAGCCTGTCGACCAGCTACCTGATCGCGATGCTGGCGGTCGGCTTCGTCATCTGGGCGTTCAGTCTGACACAGGTCTGGGAGGCCGGGAGGGTCAGCACCGACGCCGGGAGAATACTGGAGTTCCCCTCTATCTGGTTCGGTGCTGCCCTTTACGTCGTTTTGGCGCCCGTCGCGTTCTTCGGGATATTGTGGACCGCGCACCGTCCTATGAGCGAACAGAAGGCCAAGATGCTGGCGCAGCTCTCCGATGAGTTCACACGGAACCACAAGGAAGCAC
>JASLMQ010000998.1 GCA_030746455.1 Candidatus Latescibacterota bacterium | reverse complement strand
CCGTTCTGCGGGTCTTCTCCGGGAAGGAACCAGGTGACCACACCTGGGATCAGGTTGCCGAATGGATGACAGAGGACTTGAGGGAATGTGCCGAGCACGGACGCGAACACGGCGTCATCATTGGTGTCCAGAACCACTGGGACTTCCTCAAGACCGCCGAGCAGGTCACCCGACTCATCCAGATGGTCAGCTCCGAATGGGTCGGCGTGGTCGTGGACACGGGCAGCTTTAGAGCCGCAGATCCCTACAAGGAGATCGAGACCGCGGCTCCCCATGCGGTGAACTGGCAGGTCAAGGAGCATGTGGACGGCCGGGAGTTCAAGGTCCGATTGGATATGAAAGAGCTCGTGCGGATTGCCAGAAGGACCGGCTACCGAGGATATCTTCCCATCGAAACACTCTACAGAGATGCGCCCGACTACGATCCCGGGGCCCGTGCTTCCGAACTCCTGCACGAACTCCGCGCGGCGATCCGGGGGGCAGAATGAACGCGGCCGTCTCCAGCAACCCGGAGCGGCTCATCGGGACCCTTACGTGATGGGGCGATGATTTGATGCATCAGACAGACGGAGATGGAAAGAGGTCCAACATGCCTGGTAACAGCGGAGCCCCCAGCGGAGCCCCCAGAGACCAGGGTACCAAGCCGGCTTGGTACCAGGACACCCAGAAGTATGAACAGCCAGACCTCTGTAAGGCGATCGGGCAACTTCTGAACACGCTTGTCCCTTACGTCCTGATGCTGTATCTGATGTATCATGCCATTCAGTCCGGCTATTCCTATTGGGTTACCTTAGCACTGGCAGTGCCCGCAGCCGGCTTTTTGGGCCGCATTCTCATCTTCTTCCATGATTGCGCCCACTCCTCCTTCCTCGCCTCTCGGAAGGCAAACAACATTCTGGGCCATATCTGCGGAATTCTGGCCTTCACGCCGTATGAGGACTGGCGGCGAGCACACAATACCCATCACGCCACCGTTGCGGACCTGGATCGCCGCAGTGTTGGTGATATCTGGACGCTCACCGTAGATGAGTTCCTGACAGCGCCCTGGCGCACCCGAATACGGTACAGGCTCTTCCGGAATCCCTTGATTCTGTTTGGTCTGGGACCGATCTATGAATTCCTGATCTCACATAGAATGTCCCACAAGGGGGGCACAAGAAACGAACGCTACGGTGTGTATCTCAATAACCTGACCATCCTGGCCATTGTCCTGACAGCCAGTCTGACCATCGGTCTACGGACATATGTGCTGATCCAGTTGCCGGTTATTGTCATCTGCGGCTCTATGGCATTGTGGATGTTCTACACGCAGCACCAGTTCGTTGGCGTGCACTGGGTCCGTCATGAGGAATGGAACCCGATTCGAGCGGCGATGGACGGCAGCTCTTACTACAAGCTGCCCCGGTTGCTCCAGTGGTTCACGGGCAGCATAGGCTACCATCACGTTCATCACATCCGGCCGCGGATCCCCAACTACAACCTGCAACGGTGCTACGACGAAACGCCGGCAATGCAGAAGATCCACCCCCTCACCATCTGCAAGAGCTTGAAGTCGCCGTTTCTTCACCTCTGTGATGAAACCCAGGAGAAAATGGTGGGTTTCCAGTCGCTGAAGGGCCTCGCACGGCGAAAAAGTGGCAGGGGATGATCACGTCTCTCCTAGATTCACCAATTGGGGATCTCTCTTGCCCAATGCGCACATGGGCCTGAACGATGCGAGCACACGACCCGGCAGCCCACTAAGGTTGAGGCCCTGCAGACCAGTCACCGCAACGAAAGGAGTACGTCATGTGGAACCTGCTTGCACCGCTCGTCGGTCCCATCATCAACAAGGTGGTCGACCGCATCCCGAACCCGAATGAGAGAGCCCAGGCTAAGGAGGAGTTCGAGAAGAGCCTGCTTGACGCCGTCACTCAGGCCAGTCTGGCTCAGACGAAGATCAACGAGATCGAGGCCGCCCACAAAAGCGTCTTCGTCGCCGGCTGGCGCCCCTTCATCGGCTGGGTCTGCGGCATCGGCATCCTCTGGTCCTTCATCGTCCAGCCGATCGCCGTGTGGGGCGTGAAGACATTCGGGGATCCAACGCTTCAGCTGCCGGTGATCAACGCAGAGGGCCTCTACCAGCTCGTGCTGGCCATGCTCGGTTTG
The DNA here is from genome assembly GCA_030746455.1 of Candidatus Latescibacterota bacterium. Next base: position 891 of record JASLMQ010000998.1, on the reverse strand, counting down.
GGCGGCCTTCGCACCTTTGAGAAGCTGAAGGGCGTGGCCCGAAGCGCGTCTCCGTTCGGTGGTAAGGACTGAACCGGGCTGTGCGAATGAGTCGTGAGAGCGCAGAGGTGTGATGTCTGCCGCAATCTGGGGCTCCGCACGCGAAACCTTGAGGACGGCCCCCTGAGCGGCACGATCCCTTTGCCCTCTGCCTGACTCGAAACACACCGCACGATATGCACAGAGACGACGCAGATGAGCCGCGATCCGGATAGCGTCGAAGTCCTATTCCTCGGCACTGGAGCCGCAGATTGGCCGCTGCCGTACTGCCCACCTGCTGACAGGGGGCAAGTGGACGCGTACAGAGGGCGTTCGTCGGTACTCGTCGACGGTCACATTCTGATCGACTGTGGGGCCACCGTTCCAGACGCGATCCGTCACTTCGGTGTGGATGTCGACGCCATCACCGACATCCTGTTGACGCATTCGCATGGCGACCATTGCGACGCGGCCGCGATCGAGCACCTGGTCTCTATGGGTACGCGAGGAGACCCGATCAATCTCTGGGCGCATCCTTCCGCACTCGCCAAGCTCGCGGGTATCGATAGGCTCCGTAAACGCGAGCTCCAACCAGGCAAGACCGTTGGATTTTCTTCCCTGGCCGTTACCGCGCTCCCTGCAAACCACCAGGTACCGGAGGATACCGCTCTCCATTTCCTGCTCCAGAAGCCGAAGGCATCGCTGCTCTACGCGACTGATGGGGCCTGGTTCCTGAAGGGCGCCTGGATCCTTCTGAAAGAGGTGAAGATCGACGCCCTTCTCTGGGACGCAACCTGTGGTGAGGCGCAGGGCGACTGGCGTATCTTCGAGCACAATAGCGTCGACATGATCAGGGTGATGCGTCAGACGCTC
>JASLMQ010000997.1 GCA_030746455.1 Candidatus Latescibacterota bacterium | reverse complement strand
CAGAGAGGTGGTCCTCGTCCACGACGAGCCCTGGGAGGGAGATGGGTGCGACTACCACTGCATCCTGAAGGACGGTGACCTCTACCGGCTCTACTACCTGGGCTGGGAAACGTTGGATCCCGATGTGACCGTCCACAAGACAGGCCAGCGGGTGGTCGCCTACGCCGAGAGCACGGACGGCCTGCACTGGACCAAGCCGAAACTCGGGCTTTGCGAGTTCGAGGGATCGACAGACAACAACATCATCCTCGACCACAACACCACCCGGTTCGACAACGTCTCTGTTTTCAAGGACGCCAACCCCGCCTGTCCGCCAGACGAGATCTACAAGGGCGTGGCCAGGGAAGGCAAAGACAGGAGCCTCTGGGCCTTCACGAGCCCTGACGGCATTCAGTTCCGCAGGGCGTGGCCCCTGACGGACAAGGGCAAGTTCGACACCCTCAACATTGCGCTCTGGGACAGGCACAACAGCGAGTACCTCTGCTATCTGCGCGATTTCCATACACCCGGCGGCGGCGAGGTCCCGGCCGACGACAAGAACCTGAATGCCGCCATACGGGACATTCGGTGGATGGCGTCAAAGGACTTCAAGGCGTGGACGGACCCGGTCCTGCTCGACTTCGGCTCCGGCGAGGACTACCCGCTCTACACGAACGTCGTGCAACCCTACTACCGTGCGGACCACGTCCTTGTCGGGTTCCCCTCACGCTACGTGGAAAGGCATGAATGGACTGAGGATTTCGCCCGCCTAGCTGGTGCGGAGAGACGCAAGCAGCGGATGAAGCTCCACCCGCGATATGGTCTGACACTCACAGACTGCGTCTTCATGTGCTCTCGCGACGGGAGAAGATGGAAGAGATGGGACGAGGCGTTCATGAGGCCAGGGCCCGAGCGGGACTACAACTGGGTATACGGCGACTGCTACCCGGCAGTGGGTATGATCGAGACCCCCAGCCACCTGCCCAACGCCCCCGTCGAACTCTCCATGTATGCCTTCGACAACCACTGGGGCCAGATTCCCGCGGAGCTGCGTCGCTACGTCCTGCGCGTGGACGGCTTCGTTTCGCGCAGCGCCACGTACAGCCCGCAGCAGATCGTGACCCGGCCGTTCATCTTCGAGGGGCGGCGGCTGTCGATCAACTTCTCGACCTCCGCTGCGGGGAGTGTGAAGATCGTGCTGAACGGACCTGAGGGAACGCTGGAGTCTGGAGAGCTATTTGGCGACAGCCTCGACCGAACGGTCGATTTTCCGACCGGCGAGGTGGCCTCGCTCGCGGGCGGGCCGGTGACCATAGACATCACCATGAGCGATGCCGATATCTACTCGTTCCAGTTCCAGGACCGCGCCTGATCGGGATCCGCGGCCGCGACCATTGGCCCTTGATTCCGATGAAGCTTCCCCCTACATTGGTCTGCCGCGCGTGCAATCTGGCGTGCGTCATGTGTCCGTGGAAGGGCGAACGTGACGAAATGGGGGTCAATAGATCCATGGCAACCGAACCGGTCGTTAGGCACCTGTTCGTAGACGATGGCGTCGTCCAGGAGATGGAGGGGCTGTGCCGCACCCTCCACCAGCCCGAGAAGCAGGGCCCGGTGCTGAAGGCGGAGGATCCGTGGGAGGGGCTCTACATTGGCTGCTTCTCCCCGCCGATGTGGATACCTGAAGAGGGGGTCTACAAACAGGTCTACGAGTGTCGCTACGATAGGGCCCCGGGGAAGGAGACGCATCGCTATGCTCTGGCGGTTTCCCGGGACGGATTGGCATGGGAGAAACCCGATCTGGGACTGGTCGACTTCGAGGGCGCCCGGCGGAACAACCTGTTTCCGACGCCGGACGATCGCCGACTCGTCCACGTGGTGCACGATCCGGATGAGACGGATCCCTCTCGCAGGTACAAGGGCCTCCTGACGGTCCCAAAGGGCCGCGTGCCCGTGGTAAGCGCGGACGGTCTGCACTGGGAGAAGCTCGACACGCAGCTCCCATCCGGCGATGCTGGGACGATGGCATTCCACAGAGAGAAGCGCCTGTTCATGGCCATGCTCAAGCGCCCGAATCCGAACACGGTGGGGCGGTCATACGACGTCTCGTACAGCACCGACTTTATCGAGTGGTCGGAGCCCCGCTTCATATTCGGGATGGACAGGGAACGGGACCAGGAGATGGCCCTAGACGTGATCCGGCGCCGAAGAGCCGATCCCGCTCTGGCCAAGCCGTTGTTCATCGATCCCGATCCGGCCACGGGATGGCAGCATCCGGAGGGCGAGAGCCACACGCCCACCTGGCAGTGCGAGTGCTACAACTTCGGCGTGGTCCCATATGAGGGTCTGTACCTCGGGCTGATTACAGTGTACTACCCGACGGGACAGCGTTTGCCGGAACGGAGCAACGCAGACGGGTTCAACCTGATCCAGCTGGCCGTCAGCCGCGATCTGGAGTCGTGGGAGCGCCTCGGTGATCGCCAGCCCTTCCTGGAGACCTCGCCGCTCACGGAGGGCCTGGTCGGATCCTACGACCGGCTGCAGCTCGGAGCCTACAATGGCATCGTCCTGCACGAGGACGAGGTCCGCCTCTACTACAACGGAATGAAATGCCGGGCCCCGCAGCATGACCGCTGGACGGACGGGACCCCGCGCCACCCGTCAACGTTGAGCGCCTCGGAACAGGCCGATTGGCTGGAGGACACGCACAGCGCGATGTGTCTCGCCACACTGCGCCGAGACGGGTTCGTGTCGCTTGACGCGGACGAGGCGGGCGGCTACGTGTTGACGAAGCCGCTGGAACTCGAGGGATCAGGACTCTTCCTCAACCTGGATGCCGCTCAAGGCGTCGCCCGGGTGGAATTGCTCGATGAGGCTTGCGGGCCCATCGAGGGATTCGCGGGCGACGACGCCGCCGAGGTGTCGGGGGACGGGATACGGGTGCCGGTGGTGTGGCCCTCAGGTGCTGACCTGAGCGCAATGGTCGGGCGATCGGTTCGGCTTAAGATCCATCTGAGGAATGCGAAGCTCTACGCGTTCTGGTCGGAGTGAGAGAATGCCCCCCTTGATTTCCTCCCGCCAAGCCTCTAAGTTTACTCTATGAGGGGGCTACAGGTACGCCCCCCATCCTGGGGCCACTCAAGCCCTACGGAGGGTCCTTCCGAGCCCATTCCTGTGAGGAGTCGCGCGAGTGCCGACCATATCGATGTTCTTCGGAATCGTCGTCCGGATGTACTTCGCTCCTGGAGAGCACAATCCCCCACATTTCCATGTCTACTACAACGAATTCAGGGCCACTGTCGACATCCGCACCTGTGAAGTCATCGAAGGAGATCTGCCCCGCAGGCAACAGAGGCTCACACTCGCCTGGGCGGAACTACACCAGGACGAGCTTCTGGCGAACTGGGATCTCGTGATGAATGGAGAAGACCCTTTCAGGATTCAACCTCTGCAATGACGTGAGAGGAGCATAGCATGTATCCATCCATCGTGAAGGTCGTTCCCCAAGAGGACTTCACGCTGTTGATCGGCTTCGACAATGGCGAAGGCGGTATCCTGGATATGAAGCCACACCTCGGCTTTGGCGCATTCCGGAAGATCGCGGACTACGAGAGCTTCAGTTCTGTGCGTGTGGCATTCGACACGATCGAATGGGACTGTGGCGTCGATCTGGATCCTGAGTTCGTTTACTCGAAATGCCAGAAGACAGTGGTGGCATAGCCTATTGCCGGGCGACGGTTCGCGTCTGCAGCCGAACCATCTGCTTTCCCCGTACCGGCTAGAGAGAATCAAACCAAGTTTGCCCTCACACAGGTAGCCGCGAAACAACCAGACGCCGCAGGATGCGTACCTCCTATCCTGCGGCGTCTTCGGCGTTTGGCGCCCAGCCAGCTGACAGATAGCCGGCCTGCGCGGATGCCTCATCCACCCCCTAAGCTCGTTCGTGACTCCCCCACCCGCTCTTCCGCAACTGCTCACTCGGAGGCACCATCCTCCTTCGCCGGCTAGCCGGTTACGGAGGACAGGGGCGTCCCGGCTGGGCACCGTGAGTACCCGGGGCTTTCTCTTCAGGCCTACGTCTGAACCAAATTCCCCTACTTTCCTGTCTATCCTCCCTACTCCCCCGCCAGAATCGCGAAGTCATCGAACCAGAACTCACAGTCCTCGAGCGTGAGCCCGGGCTCCTCCGTCGGCAGCGGGTCCTGCCAGGGCGTGCTGAACATGAACTGCCGCAGGTACTGGAGGCCCGGCTCGACCTCGCGCACCCGCCGCGCGTCCAGGGTGATCTCGTGCCACGCCCCGTCATCCATCAGGGCGCAGCCATCCAGGTCGCTCAGGCGATCCTTCAGGTTTTCCGTGGCGGCCACGATGAACCCGTCGGGCCTGCCGGGGGCGGGAAATGGACTGAGCTGCACCGACACCGGCACCCCACGGGGAATCCGATACTGGAATCGCACGAGCGGGTACCGATCGACATCCCACACGCCGGGTGCCACCTGCGCCGCCGTTCGGTTGTCCTTCCTGGCGTTGTAGAAGATGCGCATACACTTGCCGGGGCCGCCGGGACGCTCGACGTGGGTGGCCTCTGTCTGGTGCCCGCGGTAGAACTTGAACTGGTAGCCCCAGTGGGTCTCCATCGTGGCGTCTTCGAAGTCCGCCTCCACCAGGGGCGCCTGCGGATCGAGCCGCTCCGGGACGTGCACGAAGACGGGCGAGACGCCACGACGCCCGTCCGCGAAGGTCGCCCGAACGGTCACACCGTAGTGCCCGGCCTCCTCGAACGTGTGCGTCGGTTCCATCTCGTCCGAGGACGTTCCGTCTTCGAAGTCCCAGGCGACCGTCTCGACCTCCTTGCCGAGCGTGTCCAGGGAGAAGCGGACCGGGTCTCCCGGCTCGACGGCCGCCGGGCTGACCAGCGCGATCAAGTGGGTGGGGTGCGGGGCCTCGTGCTGCAGCGCCCCCAGGTCGGGCGCCTCGCCAGCCCACGGGAGACTGACGGGCATGCCGTCCTGCCAGCTCACCTCGCGGTCCAGGTGCAGGATCGCCGGCTGGTAGTAGCGAAGCTCCACCCGCTCTACCCGCGCGATGGTGTCGCCGGTGCCGATGGCGATGAAGTCCCCCTCCTCCCCCTCGATGCCGAAGCCATCGTAGAACCAGCGGCCGTCGGTGACAGGGAGCGCGCGGCCCGTGCCCTCGCCCATCGCAAGGGCCAGCGGCGTGCCCGCACCGATCGCCGGGCTGCCCGCCGACAGGCGGTAGTCGCGATTCTCAGGATCCACGAAGGCCGGGTCGGCGTCGATGTTCCCGTGGAACTCGGACCAGAAGTCCCCGACCGTGCGCGTGTTCTCATTGGCTTCCTTGCAGGTCCAGTAGTGGTCGCCATAGCGCACCACCGTCGCACCCGGCTCGTTGCCGCGCAGGAGGTTGGTGACGAAGCGATTGTCCCCGCTGATGCCTTCGCGGCGCAGCACCTGTGAACCGCAACCCGCGTAGTCGTTCCGGTAGAAGATGTTGTTCTGGAAGACGTTGGAGGTGATGTTGATGCCGCCGAGCTCCCACCCGTGCCCGAGGTTGTCCGCGATGGTATTGTGGTAGAAACGCGAGTTCACCGCGCAAAATGGTCCTCGCCAGTCCGGATTCGCGGCCGAGATCCCCGTCCAGGCATAGCTGCCCGAGGTGAGGGGAATGTGGAGGTTGCCGAAGACGAGGTTCAGGCGGAAGATGCTGTCGTCATAGAGGTTCTTGGCCCGGCTGTCCGCCGACCCGCCGCTGTCGCGCGCGCGCGTGACGATATTCCGCTCGACCAGAAGCCGCCCGCAGTTCCAGAACTCGTAGTTGCGTCCCCACTCGCATCGGAAGACGTTCGCGCGCACGGCGACGTTGAAGCAGTTGTGAATGCGCAGCGGGCAGTGGCCGACGCGCGTGGTGGAGTTGCCCTCGAAGAGCAGTTCGTTCGAGTTGCGCAGGTGCAGCATGTCGCCTCGAAGCCGATCCGCGCTGAACATGTTATCAAGCAAGCGCACCTGCGACGAACCGAAGACCAGCATGGTCTTTGAATTCCGGCGCATCCGGCAGCCGCTGATCGTGATGTGGCGGCAGTCCCTCACCGTTCCCCAGCTGGCCCGACCTCGCCCGTCCACGCGAAACCCCGAGATGTCAATGTGCTCCCGGCCGGTCAGGGCGATTAGGTCCTGCTCTCCCCCCGGGACCAGGCGGGCCCCCCACGGCTCCGCGGAGCGATAGACGATGGGCGCGTCCTTCGTACCGTTTCGTTTGGGCGAGAGCCCCCCTTCATACTCGCCCGTCAGGAAGACGGCCGTATCGCCTGGCTGCAAGGACGTGTTGGCCCTCCCGACGGTGCGCCAGGGGTGCTCTCGATTCCCCGCCGCGGAGTCGTCTCCATCCGGCGAGAGCACATACTCCGCGGCGCGTGCGGGCCTTGCGGCCATCAGCATGAGGCCGAGCACAACGGCAACCAGGACGAACGCCTGCCCGCAAGCGGCCGATACCAGCAGGGCAACAGAGGCGACTGCGTAGAGCTTCATGCGCGACCTCCCTCCGGCAAGACGAAGAAGTCGTCGATCCAGAACTCGCAGTCCTTCAGCGAGAGACCCGGCTTCTCGGTGGGCAGCGGGTCCTGCCAGGGCGTGCTGAACATGGACTGCTTCAGGTACTTGAGTCCGGGATAGGCCTCCCTTAGCCGCCGCACGTCCAGCGTGATCTCGTGCCACTCCCCGTCATCGGCCAGGATGTCCCCCTTCAGGTCCCCGAACCGGTCCGTCTGGCCCTCCGTTGCGGCCAGAACGAAGCCCTCGGGTCTGTCCGGCGCAGGGAACGGGTTGAACTGAACGGCAACGGGCACCCCCTCGGGGATACGGTATTCGAAGCAAACGATCGGATAGGCGTCGATATCCCACGCCCCGGGAGCCAGCTGGGCCGCCGTCCGGTTGGCCTTGTTGGGATCGTAAAAGATGCGCATGCACTTCCCCGGTCCGCCGGTCCGCTCCACAGGGGTGGCGTTGGTCTGATGGCCGCGGTAGAACTTGAACTGGTAGCCCCAGTGGGTGTCCTTGGTGGCGTCCTCGAAGTCCGCCTCCACCAGGGGCAGAGAGGGATCCACTGGGACCTCGACCTTGATGAACAGGACGTCGACGCCACAGCGTCCATTGGTGAAGGTCGCCCGCACCGTCACCGCATAGTGCCCGGCCTCGGGATAGGTGTGGGTCGGCGCGACTTCGTCGGAGCTGGAGCCGTCCCCGAAATCCCAGGAGACGGTATCCACCTCCTTGCCCAGCGTGTCCAGGGAGAAGGCCACCGACTCGCCAGGCTCCAGGGCCGCCGGATTGGCCAGGCCGATGATTCGCGTGGGATCCTGGACCCCCCGCTGGTAGGCCCCCAGGTCGGGCGCCGCCCCCTTCCAGGGGAGGCTGACCGGCATCTCGTCCTCCCAGGTCACCTCCCGGTCCAGGTGCAGGATGGCGGGCTGATAGTAGCGCAGCTCGACCCGCAGCACCTGTGCCAGGTTGTCCCCCGCCCGCGCGGCGGTGGTATCCCCCGCCTCGCCCGCGGTGCCGAGCCCATCGTGGAAGGGCA
>JASLMQ010000996.1 GCA_030746455.1 Candidatus Latescibacterota bacterium | reverse complement strand
GTCCTCATTTTTTTCATGCGCTGGCCATGCAAGCCCGTCGCTGTTCCAACAATTGCTTCGTCACAACTTTCGTCGTGGCTGAAGCGTGACTCTCGATCGCTTCCTTCAACTCCTTCTGCTGCTGGTTCTGCTGCTGTGCCAACCTCACAGCCATTCCCTCGGCAACATTTTTGATTGTTTCCACCTTGTTATCAACGAGCTGGATCTTCTGATCCTTCCGGATGGTGAGATGCTCTCCGTCTTCAGAACGGGAACAAGAGACGGGAGCACCATGCAGATCACCCGGTCTCTAGATGGCGGCCGCAATTGGTCAGCCAGCAGAGGCTACCGTACTACGGGCGTTTCGCCTCAGCTGATCTTGCTCCAATGCGGCGCAGTAGTCTGCACGTATGGAACCCGCGATGTCCACGCCATGGTCCTCGCGGACCTGGGAACCTTGGCCTGGCACGAGCCGCTCCTCCTCTACGAGGGGAGGGGGTCGGGCTACACGGACCTTCAAGCGCTGTCACCGGACACGTTCCGCGTTGTCTACGACGAATCCACCTTCTCGAATCGAGATGAATCCGGTCCACATCGAGTCGTACGCGTTGAGATAGAGTCCAGCCGGGGATAGTGCCACCGTTGCGGGTTCTCTGTCCTCGGGTCTTCGTTTTCGCGCTTTTCGCGTTTCGTGCTTGCCCGGCCTTGGCGGCTCGAGTCTGATCGATTGCCGCCAGGTCGTTACAAGACGAGGAGGACGAGGACGTCGACTACCCGATCTAGTGCGACATGGTGCGACGGAGAGCCCAAGTGCGCCGAGAAGTGCCCCAAGGGGGCCGTTCGGCTGATCCCCGAGCAGGCCCTCGGAGAGTCGAAGCTCCTCGGCGTCGTCCGTCGTCTGTCGCCTGCTCTCCGACCTGCCTGCCCTTCGCAGCTGCGATAGCAGCGAAGGTGGAAGCGCGTCCAGCGCATAGGAGGGTCCATCGTCTGTCGTCCGCCTGCCCTTCCGTAGCTCCGCAAGGAGCGAAGGAGAGTCGTCCGTCGTCATGTCATTACCCGTCACCACCTACCATCTCGAAATGCGCGATCCGGCCCGGCTTCGGCCGAAGGCCTGCCCCGACCCGTGCTTCCGGATCGCGGAGTGCACGGTCAAGCAGGGGGAGTACAACAGATTCCTCTACCAGCTCGTGGGCCACGACTGGAACTGGGTCGAGAGGAACCCGTGGTCGCTGGAGAGGTGGCGTCAGTACGCTGAAGCCGAAGATCTGAGGACCTGGGTCGGCTATGTGGAGGGCACCCCGGCCGGCTACTTCGAGCTGCAGATGCAGGAGGCTGGCAGCGTCGAGATCAAGTCCTTCGGCCTGTCCCCTCCGTTCGTCGGGAAGGGGGTGGGCGGATCCTTCCTCACCGACGCCATCCGGTCGGCTTGGGAGTGGGACGCGAAGCGGGTCTGGGTCCACACGTGCACGGACGACCACCCGCACGCCCTGGCCAACTACCAGGCACGGGGCATGGTGATCTTCAAGACAGAGGTCTCGGGCAGTACCCCATAGTCGCTGCAAATGTGGAGGGCAGATGAGAAACGGATCCCGTTGCGACTACCACACCCACACCAAGTACCTGGGGTGTGCGAATGAGACGATGGAAGTCCCGGCAATTGTGGCGGAGTGCAAGCGGATCGGGGTGACGTCCCTGGGCATCACGGACCACCTCAATACGCTGGACAGGCTCGACGACCACAAACCGATCAAAGCGGACCTGGAGTCCATCGAAACATCGATCGACATCTACTTCGGCGTGGAGCTCAACTTCCTCGGCCTCGACGGGAGCTTCGCCTACAGCGAAGAAGTGAGGGACGAGTTCGGCTTCCAGTTCGCCATCGGCGGGATCCACGGCACCTATCTCGACGAGTACGACCTGGACAAGATCCTGGAGGTCCAGCACCGCCATCATCTCAGGACCTGCCAGGATCCCCTCGTCGATGTCCTCGTCCACCCCTACTGGTTCGGCAAGGGTGAGTTCGACCGAAAGGGATGGCCGTGGTTCGACTCGATGAAACCCGTGCCCGATAGCTACGCCCGCGAGCTGGGCCAAACCGCCGTGGAAACGGGCACCGCGATCGAGATCAACGCAGGGGCCTGCCTGGATAACCCCGGCCACGGCGAACGGTACGGTAGGGAATACGTGGACTTCCTGGCCGTTGTCGCCGAGGAAGGCGCAATGTTCTCCGTGGGCTCCGATGCGCACGACATCGGTCGGCTTGCGGGTGTGGAGAAGGGGTGGCAGGTCTTCGAGACGCTGGACCTGCCGGCCGACCGTCTCTGGCACCCACCACGCGACCCCATGATCCGGGCCTCCGGTAGATGAACCGGCATCCGTTCGGTCAGTGGAGTCCGCCGAGGAGACGAAGGGAGGGAAGGTAGTCGCCCTGTTGCTTCTCTGTCCGAGCACCCCGTCGGACCTTCAGGTCACGGCGGCGGCGGTCCCAAGGAGCCCGACCCCGACGCGGACCTCGGCGAGCACACCTACAGCCTCCTGCCCCACCTGGGGGGCCTCACCGAGAGCCGGGTGATGGCCGAATCCGCCATGCTCAATCAGAAGCCCGTCGTGTTCGACGGCGTCAGGACCGCCGACGCATCGCTCCCCTGCACGCTGGAATCCGACGGGATCTCGCTCGAGGTGGTCAAGAAGGCGGAGAAGGAGGACTGCATCGCCATCCGCCTGGTCGAGACGCACGGGTGCACGTCCAGCGGGAGGCCGGTGGTCACGAACGGGAAGACGAAGCTGGTGGAAACGAACCTGATGGAATGGACCGAGGAGGGCGAGCTGTCCTGCGAACGCCCTGTCGACATCACCCTCCGCCCCTTCGAAATCCGGACCTACAAGATCGTCTAGGCCGCGGTGTCTGAGGATTGTGCCGCGTCTCCCATCTGTCGCGTCTTTCGCGCATTTCGTAGTTCCGCAGTTCACGTCCATCCAGAACAGATGCCATATGCCAACCCCCACGATCCCGGAAACCGACCGAGCCCACCACAAGACCGCCGTGATCGTGGCCATCGTCGTCCCGGTCGCACTTCTCCACTTCGTCACGGGAAGCGGCTACAGAGGGCCCTATCCGGAATTCGTGAACGGCTACCTGCTGGACATCCTCCTCCCGGCCGCGTTCTACTTTCTGCTATGCGTTCCCAAGCTCCGGTACCCGGATTCGTGGGTGCTCCGAAGCCTTCCCCTGTTCGCCGCGTGCTCTGCCATTGAGATCTCTCAGTACCTAGGCTACCAGGTCTTCGGCTGCGCCTTCGACCCAGTCGATTTCGCGATGTACGCCACGGGCCTCGCGGCCGCAGCCGTTCTGGACAGGTTGGTGTTCCCGCGATTCCTCGAGTCCTGGCTCCCTCACTCTCGATAGAAAGGTCGCGCCATGGCACCCAAGCCAAACACCTACTCCGTCGTTCGCGTCACCGTGACCGAGACCCGGGAGTATTGCCCCTTCTACAAGCCCGGCGACACCTTCCACATCCGGCAGCAGTGCTTCGACCCCTCCGATGCCACGCCGAAGCAGTTCTGCATGCACTCCCTGAACGACATCTACGAGACCTATGGGGAGGTCCGTCGCGGACCGGTGGGCAAC
>JASLMQ010000995.1 GCA_030746455.1 Candidatus Latescibacterota bacterium | reverse complement strand
GCCGATTTCGGGAACTTCACGGTCAGGACTCGGAAGTTCATCGGGCGGATGAAGGCCGTGGACGTTCGGGAAGACTATTCGGTTGGGCGCGTGCTTGAGCTGGCCGCACTGTCGGATCCGCACCGCGAGCGCAATGCGGTTCTGGTGGGCGACTACGTCCAGCCGGTCTTCGTGGTGCAATCGGAGAATCTCTTCGACTCGGGCAGCAGCACACTCCGGCCCGAGGCCATCAGAGAGCTCGATCGAGGCATCGCCTTCATCAAGCGCTTCCGTCTGACCAAGGTCCGGATCGAGGGCCACACGGACAGCACGGGTGAGGAGGATGTCAACCTGGCGATCTCTGAGGCCCGAGCCCAGAGCGTGGTGGACTACCTGGTCAACCAGGGCGGTTTCGATGAGAACATGTTCATCACCGTGGGCTACGGCGAGAGCAAGCCCGTGGCCTCCAACGCCACCCCGGAGGGTCAGAGGAAGAACCGCCGTTTCGAGATCGTGATCGAGAAGTAGACCTCTCTAGGAACGAAACTCCGAGATACAGCAGCGGCGCGAGAGTTGCCCGGGTGGCAGGACCCCCTTCGATCCACAGGTCGGAGGGGGTTTGTGTTTGGCCTAAAGCGATCGTGGAGATGTGCCGATAGGATGAGTAGAGCCGTCTTTTACGATCACTCACCGCGCACCAGGAGTTGTCGGCATGGTCGAGGTGGCGAGATTCGCCGAATTGCTTCCCCAGCTGGGAATCCTCGAGAAGCCGGGGGGTGAACCGGCGCTGCACGAGCAGAAGAGTGGGGCCCTTCGGTACGAATGGCCGGAGAAGGGGGATAGCCTCAGCCTCTCGGGTGCTGTTCCCGAGGCGCCCCAGCCCCCAGGTGAGATCGAAGGTTCGGTGGCGGTGGGTCAGGACGGTACCTACCGTCCGACATCGCTCCAGGTCGAGCGACGCACGGCGTTCGGGTTCGAGTTCAACCTGTCGATCGAACGTCAGGCGACGGTCGTGGGCCGATCCCGGGGCGAAACAGAAGGACGGGCATCGGTGCTGAGGGCAATGGAGTCCACGGCCATGGCCTACCAGTCGGACAGGCTGGCCTACAGAGAGGTGATGGGCAGCAGCTTCAGGGAGGTGCGGCGGGCGCAGACCGAGCTCTTCTTCAGCCGAACTCGGGAGCTGGAGCTCCGAATGGACGAAGAAACTGGAGAGCGGCTCGGGGAGACCAGCCGTCGCGTGGCCCGTACCTTCGAGCTCAGCATCTCCCTGGAGGTCTCCTTCCTCAGCCAGTTCGTTTCCCAGTCGGACCAGATATCGGCCACGGACAAGGGCCTCTTCGAGCAGTATCTCAACCATACGGACGATCTGTCGAGCCTGTCGGAGGAGTCCGTGAGCGCCTTCTTCGACAAGGTCGGCCGGATCCTGCAGGAGACCGAGGGCCTGCTCCGTGGGACGCTGGCCGGTTTCTTCGATGATGTGGCCGAGACCTTCGGTCTCTCCGAGCGGAAGGCGGGGGCCCTGGAGTCCATCGCGATGAAGGAGATCGCGTCGTTCTTCGACGACCTGGACGGGTTCCTCGGAGAGATGAGACTGGCCGAAGCCGGGGAGGGCGGACAGCCCGAGATTTCCGCGACCCAGGAGCGGGAACCCGCCCCCGGGGAAGGGGCGGAGTCAGGGGAGACGGATCCGGGTTTGGTCTGATATCGCGAAATAGAGCACTGAAGCCCAAGGGGGGCTGGCGCAGTCGCGCCAGCCCCCCTTAGCCGTGCTACGTACCCGGGTTCTCAGACCTTCACCGGTACCATACGGTGGCTCCTGGGACTGAACTCCCGGCCGGTCAGGAGCCGTGCCAATGTGTTGGTCATCCTGAGGGTCACGCGGTTCCTGCCGGGCTTGAGCCACTCGGTCCTACCCGTCCACCGGTAAGGGGCCCAGGCCCGAACGCCCATGGAGTGCCCGTTGAGCAGGACCTCGACGATGTCGGATGAGTCGACCAGCTGGTCCTCGAGACAGAGCTCGAACTCCTCGGACTCGGGTTGGCTGGGGAACGCGATCTCCCGGTTGTAGGCCACCGTGCCCGCGTAGAAGGGCATCCTCAAATCTTCCAGCCGCGTGAGGGGTCCGGACTCCACCGGGTTGGTGATCCGGAAGGCATTGCGCCGCCAGCGCCGTACGCCGAACCTGCCGAAGAGGAAGAAGGGATCGACGAGTCCGCCGGATATCTGGTCGAGTTCGACCCGGATGGCCAGGACGTTCTTGCCCCGGGTCGCGCGACGCCCAATCGCGCAGGTCACATTGGAGTGGTCGTACCGGAAGGTGGGGCGGAACGCGTTGCTGGGCAGGCGGGAGCCGTTGAGGAAGATCTGGCAGTCACCCAAGATGGCGCTCCGGTCCATCACCAGCGCGAGCTTGGAGGGGACCACGTCGGCGAGAAAGGCCGTTCGGAACCAGCAGACGAGCGGCAGGTTGACCTGGATCTCGAGGGGAACCTCAGAGTCGTCCGAGGAGATGCTGAAGGGGATGTGCGACATCGATGATGACTTCTTGACCTGCTCGATGAAGGGCTTGGGCTCCGAGGGAAGCCAATGGCTGTCCCTGTAGTCGGGCTTGTGCCACCCCTGCTTGAGCCCCCGGCTCTGAGGGTCCAGCTGCATCCTGAACTGATCAAGCCTCAGTGCGTTGTCCTCCTCGGGATCCACCTTCCACGATCCCGACAGATCCAGCGAGATCCGTTCCCGCGACTTGGGCGCGGCCGCGTCTACGGGCTTGCCTTCGGAAACGACAAGGAGATGCGACTGGAGGCGGCCAAAGGCCAGGTCGACTGCGACGCCGTCGTCGTCGCTCCGGCCCGGCAGCGGGGATCTTCGCCCGGTCTCGAGGTCCCACCTCTCGATCCTTCTGAAGCGCGTGGGCACACGCAGATGGACGGTCGCGTCCACCGGGCTTCGCGACACGTTGGCGAGGAAGAACACGCGGTCCTTCCCCTCCTCACGACGGTGGCTGAGGATGGTCGATCTCGACTTCTTGTCGGCCTGGACCGTGACCGGCCGTGGTAGAATCTGGTCGAGGAGATCCTCCAGCGCACGCGCGCCCCGGTTCCTCTCCACCGCTCCACCCGTCCGAATGAGGTAGAAGCTCCCCCGCTGCACGACGTGCACACCCAGCTCGTGACCGACGTAGTCCCGGATCATCCGCCCCGGATCCATGTCGGTCATCCGGGAGAAGGCCTCCACCACCGATGGCCCCTCCTGGATGTGCTCTATGGGGAGCAGGCCGAGACAGACCACCTTCCCCCCCGAATTGAGGAACTCCCGGATTCGCTCGAACGCGCCCTGTTCCAGATTGGTGATGGGCGGGATGATGAGCACCTCGTAGCTGGCCGAGCCCACCTTCAGGCTACTGCCGACCACCCGGGCTTTCTGTAGGGCTTCGGGATCGAGGCTGTCGTAGTCGCGCTGCATCAGGCCCAGCGCATCCTTCAGGTAGGCCCAGTCCTCGACCAGCCGGGTGGCCACCTTCTCTTCGTCCGCGTCGTAGCCCGAATAACTCCAGTCGATCCCCGGGTGGGCCAGGTGTGTCCACAGGCTCGTCACGGGATCTAGCAGGGCTATGTCGGCCGCGCTTCGCCCCTGGCTGAGGGCATAGGAGACGCGTCCGACATAGTCCGACAGAAGCCGGAAATGCCGCCAGTAGGGGTTCTGGTTGAACTGAGAGGGGGGCCCGTCGTGCTTCCGCAGGCCGTCGAGGGTGTAGAAGAAGGCCTGTGCATTGAAGAGGTTGCACCCGGCGGCCCCCAGGCGGTCGACGGTCCATTTCATGTCCTGGAGCGTGAGCGACCAACCCGTTTCAGCGAAGCATGTGTTCGCCACCCGGCTCATCTCCTGCTGATGGGCCAGCGACGCGGGGAACCTCGGGTTCAGGCGGTAGGACGCCGAGGGCGATTGCCACTCCTTTGCCTCCGGGGCCCCGACCTTCTCGCCTCCCGCGCGTGTTCCCGGGATGTGGATGGCATCCTGGTGGGCATTTCTGAAGGCGGGAGCGTCGGTCGAGTAGAGCAGACTTCGCTCCGAGCACCACTCGGCGCATATGCCGTGGTAGCTGTCTCGCAGGAGCTCACTGAGTGTCTGGAAGTAGTCGTAGCGGATCCGAGGCGTGTTCGGACCGAAGGGCGCGATGAGCGCGGGTAGGCAGTCCAGGATGTCGTACCCGTTGCGTTCGCGGAAGGCTTCCGGCAGCGCGGTGGACCACGGAAGACCCGGCTCCGCGCCTGGGGATCCTACAGTCAGGATGCCGCGGACGACTCCGGAGAAGCACTCGCCCAGTCGGTCCATGTAGGGGGTATAGGCCGTCTGTATGAAGTGGTCGACGGCCTCGCGGTTGTAGGGATCGAAGGGCATTGCCGATCCCTCACCCAGGCTGACCGGCTTCTGCAGGAAGACCAGCACGCGCCACCGACCCGCCGGGGCTTTCCAAAACAGGCGTTGCCGCGGAGCGGAAGCCGTGAACTCCCGATTGTGGTACGTCCCCTCAGTTGCCTTCTCCTGGTAGATCTCGCGGCTGTGGCTGATGCCGATATAGGTGCTGATTTCCTCGGCGTCCTCCCACAGACATCGGTCGCGTCTGAGGGGGACCGCCAAGGCGCGAAGCAGGGTCGCCCAGGGCAGCACCACGTCGACCTGCTGTCCTCCCTGTACGGTTGTTTCGACGAACGTCAGGGCCTGGGCCCCCAGATGGGGATCGCCTAGCGTGGCTCGCTGGCTGTTCATCCCGCCCACCCGTGGGTGATCCCCGTGGAGCCAGACGTGCAATCCCTGGTCTTCCGCCGTCTCCACGGCCAGCTGCACGCGCTCGAACCAGGCCCGGGAGAAATAGGGGATGCGCAATCCCGGCCGGGCGGATATACAGAACCCCCCGACGCCCTTGTCGCGCATCTCGCGTATCTGTCGAACGATCTCGCCCTCCTCGACGGTTCCGCTCCAGAACCAGAGGGCTACGAGCCGGTGCTCGGCTGCCGGATTTACGAAGGAACTGGGATCCATGGAGTCCTTCGGGTGAGGTTGGGACGATTTGGGCTAGACGTCAGACTTGGTCACCCCGATGCCGAAGAAGCCACCGGAAAGGCGTTCCTGGGCAATCCAGATCGTGAAGGCGATCAGGATGAACAGGACACAGGCGAGTATGTAGTTTCGGATACGCCGGGTCCGTCGGGAGCGAACCTTCTTGGTCCGTCTCCTTCGGGCCGGCGAATAGGACGGTTCGGCCCGGGCCAGCGGCTCCAGGGCGCCGATCCCCGCCCCTGGCGTGATGCGAGGCGGCTCAGGCGCCGACTCGGGAACCGGTGGTTCAGGATCCAGGGGACGGGTCTCCGCAAGATCCGCCTCGTCTCCCGATGCCTCCTCGTTCTGCTCCTCCTCATCCGGAACGGGGATCGACTCGGCGAGGGTCTGCTCGACGACGACGACCAGGTCCTCGGCCCCAAAGGGCTTGCGAATGAACCCGCTGGCACCCAATGCGCCGAGGCGCTCGATCTCATCTGGGTCGGTGCCGGCCGAAATGGCGACCACCGGCAAGTCGCTGTCGATCTCCCGGATGAACTCCAGGATGGCCTCGCCGCGGACGGTTGGGAGCGACAGGTCCAGGAGCACGATATCAGGCGGCGTTTCCTGAAGCCGAAGGATGGCCTCTGTCCACTTCGTGGCGGTCTCGACCTGGAAACCCCGCTGCGAGAGCCAGGAGGTCGCGCTTTCCAGGACGTCCGGCTCGTTGTCCACGAGCAGGACGGTTCGGGTGTCGTCCACGGCTATCCCCGAGGGTGCTGCGGGATAAGGCGACATTGGGAGACGTCGCTGCTTCCGCCTGCACGGCCACTCAACGCTGGGTCGCGCAGACGTCGCAGAGGAACTCCACGGTCTTGTACTGGTCCTTGATGCGCGTCAACTTGATGCGACCCTCTCGTTCGCCGCACCGATCGCAAGGCCGCTCGAGGCCCGAGGCGGTATCCCCGTCGTTCCTCTGGGCGCACGCCTCACACCTGTACAGAGTCTTCTTCTCGCCGTCCACCACCTGGGTGAGAATACGCGCAACCGGACGGGTTCCGCAGCGATCACAGAGCACTTGAAGGCTCCCGAGGCGGGTCGGGCGAAGATTGAGCGGACCGATCGGGATAAGGACCCGAAAAATCTAATATCTGAGGACAAAAAGTCAAGACAAATGCGCGCCTGTACGAGCTTAATCTTCTGATTTTCTTGATCTTGCCGTCGACGACCGCATCAGACGGTGCCAGGTGGACGGCCCTGTCTGCCCCGGCTGGACCTCTTATGATCCGTGGGTATTCCGCGAAGAGCCGGATTTTATGGTTTCGCCAGGGCGTTTTTGCTATACTACTGCACCGATCTAGACACTGGAGGGCGATATGGCCCAATCCGTGCACGCCATCGTACTCGCCGCAGGGACGTCCCGCAGGATGGGCGTGGCCAAGCAACTACTCCCATTCGGCACCAGAACCGTGCTGCAGACCGTGGTGGACTTCCTGCTGGCAGCCAATCTGGATGGAATCACCGTTGTCCTGGGACACCAGTCCCTGGAGGTGGAACGTACCCTGAAGGGGCTCCCCGTGGCAGTACAGATCAACGCGAACTACCATAAAGGTATGTTTACAAGTGTCTTGTGTGGCCTGCATGCCCTGCCCGAAACGGCGGATGGCGTCCTGCTGGTCCTGGGGGACCAGCCCCAGATCCGATCGGAGGTGGTTCGGGAGGTTGTTGCGGCCTATCGGCGTGAGAATAAGGGGATCGTCATTCCGACCTGCCAGGGGAGGCGCGGGCACCCTGCCCTGGTGGATGTGCGGAAATATCGCGCGGAGATCGAGTCGCTCGACGGAGACAAGGGTCTCAAACCGGTGATGCGGGGCCACCCGGAGGATACCCTCGAGTTGCGGCTGGAAGACCCGGCTATTCTCAGGGATCTGGACACGCCAGAGGACTACCGCTCCGAGTTGGAGAGGCAGGGCCTCAGGCCGGAGAGAGCTGCTGGCCCCCGTCGACGCGGAGGATCTGGCCGCTGACGAATTCGGCCAGGGGAGAGACGAAAAACTGTACCGCCCGGGCGATCTCGTCTGGGTGGGCGTAGCGGATCAGCGTGGGTCGGTCCATCGCCTCCAGGAGCTTCGGGTCGGCCTGCCCCGTTGCCACGAAGCGGCCGCTGGGGGAGCC
>JASLMQ010000994.1 GCA_030746455.1 Candidatus Latescibacterota bacterium | reverse complement strand
TCGTAGTGGAGTGACGGTTTGCGCAGAAGTCCGTGGTTGCCCAGGAATTCCCCGTGGTCGGCCACGAAGAGCACGAGGGTGTTCTCGAGCTGCCCCGTACGCTCGAGCTCCCCCACCAGTCGCCCCACGGCATCGTCGATGAGGCTGATGGACGCGAGATAGTGGAGAACGATCCTGCGCTGGACCTCTTCGGGGAAGCGGTCCATCTCGCCGACCGCTTCGGCCATCGGGAACGGGATCGTGGCCGGGTCCACGCCGCCCTTGGGCTCCGGCAGTGGGACCGCGTCCACGTCGTAACGATCGATCTGGTCCTGGGGGGCCTCGAAGGGGTGGTGGGGCGCGATGAAGGAGCAGAAGGCGAACCACGGCGCGTCCTCGTCACGACTTGCGAGGTAGTCGAGGCACGATTCGGCGATGAAGGTCGTCTGGTGGCTGTGAGACGGATAGGGAGATATGTACAGGTCGCGGGGCTCACCATTTGTGGGGGGACGCGAAGGCAGCCTTGCCAGGGTGGGGTCGCGGGTCTCGAGCCATCGGCGGAAGTGGCCCTGGTTGGCATCATCGCAGCCCACGTGAATGTCGAACCCGTAGTCCACCTTGCAGGGATCGTGAGGGAAGTCCGGGATGCGGGCCCGATCGGCGAATCGGCGCCAGTCGAGCACCGGCACCTCTGATTCGAGATGGTCGCGCGTGTACTGCTCAGGCGTGAGATGGACCTTCCCAAAGGCCGCCGTCCGATATCCCTCCCGCTTGAGCATCTCCGGAAAGGTGATCTCCCACGGCGGCAGGACCCCCATTCCCCGAATCCGAATCGCCTCGGGGTAGCGTCCCGTGAAGAGCGATCCACGTGACGCCATGCAGACCGAGCTCTGGCAGAAGGCGTTCTCGAAGACCACGCCTTCCCGCGCCACGGCGTCGAGATGGGGCGTCTGCACCACTGGATGCACCATGCATCCCAGACAGTCCGCCCAGTGCTGATCGGTCATAATCCACAGCACATTCATCTGCTTGCCCGGCGCAGTCATCCTGGGTCAGCGGCCCCCCGGACCGCGGATACGGCGTGCTCGATGTCCTGTTGGCTGTGATGCCGTGTCGTGACGAACCGCAACCTGTCGGGGGGATGGATGCTCGCCAGCACCCCCCTGTCTTCGAGTGCCTGGACCCAATCATCCGGCGACGGTCCACCGGGATTGACATAGGGGACAACCATGTTGGTCTGGACGGAGTCGAGGTCCAGAGAGAGGCCGCGGACGTCGACGATACCCTCCGCCAGCCTGCGTGCGAGGGCGTGGTCCTCGCTGAGGCGGTCGACCATGGTTTCGAGAGCCACCATGCCCGCCGCGGCGATGAGGCCGGCCTGGCGCATGCCGCCCCCCAGAGGCACGCGCGCCTGCCAGGCCTTCTGGATGAAGTCGCGGGTGCCGCACAGCACCGAACCCAGGGGACACGACAGACTTTTGGACAGGCAGAACATGACGGAGTCGGCGTGGCGGGCCCATTCGGAGACCGGCTTGCCGGCGGCGACGGAGGCGTTGAAGACCCTGGCGCCGTCTATGTGCACGTGGAGCCCGTGGTCGTGCGCAACCGTGCAAAGCTCGGCGTGCCGGTCCAGCGGGAGGACCCGTCCGCCGCCTCGGTTGTGGGGATTCTCGAGACAGAGGAGTCTCCCGCCGTGGTCCGGAACGTCCAGCGCCGACCGAAGCGCGTCCGGATCGATGATGCCACCGGAGCTTTCCAAAAAGATCGGCCTGATGCGGGCGACGGTGTCGTAGCCCTTCTCCAGATAGTGGATGTGTGTGTCGGGCTCCGCGAAGAAGGCGTCACCGGACCGGGTGCACGCAAGGAGCGTGCAGAGGTTGGCCATCGTCCCGCTGATGTAAAGCAGGGCGGCCTCGGTACCCATGATGTCGGCGGCCATTTCCTCCAGGCGTGCGACCGTGGGATCCTCGAAGGCCTTGGAGTCGCCGAGCTCGGCCTTCCGCATGGCCTCGAACATGGCCTCTGTCGGCAGGGTCTTGGTGTCGCTTCTTAGATCAACCATTGTTGGCCTGCTATTGCGGGTTTGGCACAGGAACGTCAGCGAGGACTTGATTCATTCGGTTGAGAGTAGACGTCGTGAGACGTCAGACCCTCCTCCGCTGAAGCTACGGAGGGCGGGAGTGAGACGTCAGACGGAGAGGGGGTGGTAGCGATCAGCCTTCAGCGGTCAGCCTTCAGCAGAACCTGGCAATGGTGCGAGCCATGGGAACGGGAAGGGCTCGCAGACCCCTCCCTGTCTCGCTGCGCTCGACATCCCTCCCCTGCGAGGAGAGGGAGAAGACGCGCATACCCATGGTTCAGCTGACATCTGTCGGCTGATGGCTGAGGGCTCCCCGTCCGCTCCTGTCTACTAACCAGACCTCGGGAATCGGTATCGGGACCGGCGCGAAGCACCATCCGGCGTTCGTAACACCATAACACCAATACGCAAGGGGTGTCAAGCCATATCGGGGGCACGATGGAAGACCCGCAGTCCTGTGCGCGAGCCGCAAGGACCTTTGGGCTTGGATGGGGGCCAGGCCACGCGTACCATTCCCGGCCGGGATGTCCGGCGCAAGAATCCGAAACGCGGTAGGGCCCATCGGAGGGGCTCGTTGTTAAGCCTTAGCCTTGATTCGACAGAACCCGGTGACCACGAAAGACACGAAAGACACGAAAGAAGGGCATATCCAGGTGGAGGAAGGCCCGGGCGTTGGCTCACAAAGGGAGGCATGAAGGATCCAGGCCTGGGCCCGAGGCGGAACCTGGGTACCCAGGCGCTTCGCGCCGTTCGCCCTCCCAATTTCGTCGAATCGAGGTTAAGCCTTAGGTCCAGCGATGGAGGAGATTCCTGAGGATTCACGACTCGAGTGAGAGGAGTTGACCTGTGGGAGGAGAAGCTGCAGGTTCGGAACGATCGGCGTGGTTCCCCGAGGCGCGGCTCGGGATGTTCGTGCACTGGGGCATGCACTCGGTGTTGGGCAGGGGTGAGCAGATCATGTACCGCGACCTCATTCCCCTGGCGGAATTCGAGGCGCTGGCCGTAGGCTTCGAACCGGCGCCCGACTGGGCCACGCGGCTGGCGGAGACCGCCGCCAATGCCGGGCTGAAGTACGTGGTGTTGACGACGCGGCACCACGACGGGTACTGCCTGTTCGAGACGGCGACGCACGATTTCCATGCCGGGCAGACGGGTCCCGGGCGCGACCTGGTGGCGGAGTATGTCGAGGCGCTCCGCGAGGCGGGGCTGAAGGTGGGGTTCTACTTCTCTCTGCTCACCTGGCGGTGGCCCGCGTACTGGTCACCCAGGCGCCATCCTGGAGATCTTCCGCGAATCGTGGATGAGACGCACGCGCAGGTCCGCGAGCTGATGACCCAGTATGGCCCGATCGACATCCTCTGGCACGACGGCTCGGGGGTCCCCGGACGTGCCGGGCACGGCATGTGGGGTGGCGATCCCATAGACGATGATCCGTCGGACTTCTGGCGCGCGCCAGAGCTGAACGCACTGGCCCGCGAGCTCCAGCCGGGGATCCTGATCAACAACCGATCGGGGCTGCCAGAGGATTTCGGGACGCCGGAGCAACGGGTCTCCGCGGAGGGCCCCGAGCGGCCGTGGGAGACGTGCATGACGCTGAACTATGCCCCGGGGTGGGGATACCTTCGCCACAGCACGGCCAACAAGACGGCCGGGGAGGTGCTCTTCAACCTGGTCGACTCCGTGCGTCTTGGGGGAAACTTTCTCTTCAACGTGGGACCGGGTCCCGACGGGTATGTGGACGCCAGGGAGGGCGATGTGCTGGCGCAGATCGGCGCCTGGCTGGACAGGCACGGAGAGGCCATCTACGGCACGCGGCCGGAGGGGATCTACGGGTCGACCAAGGGCCACGTGCAGGGGCCGATGTACCACTACGGGATGTGGACGTGCAAGGGATCGACGGGGTACATCAGCCTGTTCTACTACCCGGAGGAATACCTGGTGGTGTCGAAGATCGCGCCCCGGGTGGTGTCGGCCAGCCTGTTGAGCACCGGAGAGGCACTTGCGATCGAGGAGACGACGAACGGGCGGACGCTAATCAAGGGACTGCCGGCCAAACCGCCCGACCCCCTCGCGCCGGTGGTGAGGGTGGAGTTCGAGGGACCGCCGTGCGCTGTGACCGAGATCGGCGAGGAGTGGCTCGCAGGGAAGATGACCTTGCCGGGTCGACAGTGACCTAGTGAATCGCGGATTCTGGGAGGATGGCGAAGTCGTCGAACCAGTAGCCCTGCCCCTTCCTTCCGTTGCGGTGCGTGTAGAAGCGGAAGGTGCGCGGGTGGGTGAGCTCGGGGAACACTTCGCGGGCCTTCCGGACGTCGACGGTGATCTCGTGCCACCTGTCGTCGTCAATCAGCTCATAGACGCCGATGTCTTCGTACGGGCCGCTTTTGCGCGCGGCCGTGCCCCCCAGGACCAGGCCGCTGCTCTCCTTGCCTCCATAGCCTTCGAAGGGCCTGATGAGAAGGCCCACGGGGACGCCTTCGGGTATCCGGTAGCCGAAGCGCATGTAGGGATACCGGTCCATGTCCCACTTGCCAGGTGAGAGAGCGCAACTCAGATCCGACCGTCCCCCCTTCGCCCAGATGTGCGCGCATTTCCCCCCGCGCAGACCGCCCTCCTCTATCGCATAGTCCACGTTCCTGTTGGCGCGGTACATCTTGAACCAGTAGCC
>JASLMQ010000993.1 GCA_030746455.1 Candidatus Latescibacterota bacterium | reverse complement strand
GGGGTTCACCAGCGCCAGCCGCTCTGCGGACGGATCGTGCGGGCTCACATCCACCACGATCAGGTCCTGGCTCACTCCCACCTGGGGGGCGGCCAGGCCGATGCCCTCGGCGGCGTACATCGTTTCGAACATGTCGTCGATGAGCCGTCGCGTCTCCTCCGTCACCTTCTCGACGGGGGCCGTCCTCTTCCGTAGCACGGAGCTCCCGAACTTCTTTATCTCCAGAATCGCCATCTCATCCGTCCTGTATGGTTCTACGGACTCAGGAGTCGGTTTGTGCCGCCTCGATCCCCATCAAAGCTCCAGAAAGGGACTCGTTCAGGCTGCCGCTCCGGAATCCCTGCAGATCCAGGGTCACGTAGGTGTAGCCTATCTCCTTGAGCCGCTCCACGACCTCCAGGTGCAGCCCACTGGAGAAGAAACGCGCCATCTCCTCGGCGGGAACCTCGATCCGTGCGATCTTCTCGTGGTGGCGCACCCGCAGCTGAGAAAACCCGAGCCCTTTGAGGAAGGCCTCGCCACGATCCACCATCGACAGGACCTCATCCGTCACCGGGATCCCATAGGGAATCCTCGAGGACAGGCACGCCGAAGCCGGATCGTTCCACGTCGGCAGATCCCATCGCCGGGAAAGCTCCCGCACCTCGGCCTTGGTCAACCCCGCCTCCATCAATGGGGCCCGCATGCCCCTTTCGTCCGCCGCCGACATGCCCGGACGGTAGTCGCCCGTATCGTCGGCGTTCGCCCCATAGACCAGATGGCGGTGTCGCCCGCCATACTTCTCGGCCACCGCCTCCAGCGCGTCGACCAGCGCGTTCTTGCAGTGGAAGCATCGGTCGGGGTCGTTCTTGACGTAGTCCGGGTTGTCCATCTCCCGGGTCTCGATCACCTCCAGTGGGATCCCGATGCGTTCGGCAAGGGATCGCGCCTTCTCCATCTCCCCGTCCGCAAAGCTCGGTGAAACCGCCGTGACCGCCAGCGAGCCCTCCCCAAGGAACCGCCGAGCGGCCGCGGCCAGGAGTGTGCTGTCGACCCCGCCTGAGAAGGCCACCACCACGCTGCCCATCTCTTCCAGCGTGGCGCGAAGGTGATCCAGCTTCTCATCCAATGCTTCCGAGGCATTCTGACCCATGGAACCCTCTATTTGCGCCGGCTCGAGCCGTCTCCGCACGGAACGACCACGGCATCCACCATCCCGTGAAGCACCTTCTTGTCATCCGGACAGATCGTGGCCTGGATGCCCGAAAGGACCGGTTGGTCATCAATCAGAAAATAGTACGGACACAAACGCATGCGGCCACGGAACCGTTCCATCTGGTCGGTTTCGAAATCATAATATGAGACCCAGAATCCCGAACCGGTGTGGTACTCCTGGAGGATGTGGGGCGTTCGCTCGAACGATGCCAGGGCCGCCTCGACAGCCTCTTTCCAGTCGTCCTGCGACATGTCGTGACCCACCGAGACGCCGCGGCTGCCCCAAGCCGTCTCCGAGAACCCAGAGGGCTTTATCACGAACTGGCGCTGCTTCTGACCCAGTTCGCCCAGGGTCCTCCAGTTGGAGTACGACCGGCCTCCCGGCTCCAGGCCCGGTATAATCCCGTGCGGTGCAAGCGGCCTTGGGTCGATGATCCACGTCTTTGGGAATATGGGCGTCAGAAACTCCACGGACTCCCGGCCCAGATGCTGGCGCCAGAAGTCGGCGAGCATGGGGTGGTGAAACAACCCCATCAGCATCTTCTCTTCCAGATAGGCCTTGGGAGGAGGCGTGGTCTTCACCAGGCCCTTCCGGATGGCGTAGAGGATGAGATCGATCTTGGGGATATTGCGCAGATCGAAGAGCTCGAAGAAGCGGTAAATAACGTCGATCTTTTTGCCTGTCTCGGCGCCCTCCAGATAGAGGCCCGACTCGCTGAAGCCCACGTCCTCCGGCCCTACCACGTGCGCATCCAGACCGGCCTCCACAAGCGCCTCGGCAAGCCACGTCATCTCCGGGCGGTACCCCGCCGACTCCTCCGACACGACCACAGCCAGAACAGGATCGGACGCCCCGGCAACGGACCGGATCATCCGCGCGAATCCCGACACCATGCCGTCTGCGCCCCCGACGATGTCGTACCCGAGTTTGCCGTAACGTTGACCCAGGCTCGCGGTGAACCCGATGCCGCCCGGCACCGAATCCAGCTCCGCCACGATCATGCCCTCACGCGTGGGGATGACGTCCGGACGGATCACGTGTGGGAAGCGCTGCTTGAACCGGTTCATCCTGCCGTAGGCGATCACCTCGTCGGGCTTTCCCTGATCCAGGTAGGCCGCAACCCAGGGAGGCTGGATCCCCCTTGCACTGTGTGAGTAGAGCAGATTGGCGGTCCGGTAGAACGCATAGAGATGTTCGCCCAGGGACTCGAAGTGCGTGATCAGATCCGGCGGCAGCCACCACGGCTCGGGAGAGACACGCCACGAGCTGTTGGATTTTGCATTCACCGGCCGCTGCACATCGGTGTAGAGCCCGCCTTCGGGCGTCATGCCATCGATCCGCAGGCATAGCTCCTGCGCGTCCATCTCCTCGGCCACGATTTCAGTGACACAGCTGCCCATTTCTGCTCCTATAGGGCCCTCGGTGCATCATCGTCTCCCTTGCGGACCGGGTCGCGGGGGACCAGAGGGCCTCTTCGCCTTACCGAAACAGAAAAGAACAGGGAATCAAATGGCGACTGATATTCCCTGTTCCTTTTTGGATGGTCTAGGTCACCCGGTTCAGCAGAGAATGATGCCCGGCCGCTTCGGTCTACCCGTCCCGATCGGCCTCTGCCCGGCGCCTGAGGTGCTCACCGATAAGCCTTCTATCCTCTTCCGACAGCTCGGGGAATCCCGGGTTTGGCTCCGATTTCGCCGGCGCCTCGCTCGGGGGTGCGGCCGCAGCGGGCCCGGGTCCCGACTGGGTCTTCTTCTCGAGATGGCGCCGAATCAGATCCATCTCTGTGTCCGACGTCGCCGGGGCCTCCGCCTGTTCCGCCCTGTCTTCATGCTCTTCCTTGCGTGCCCTCTGTTCCAGGTGCTGTCGCACCAGATCGGCAGGGAAGCCGCTCTGAGGACCGTTGTCCGCGCCCGTCTCCTCCTCGGGCGTTTCGACTACCTCGGGCTCATGAATGGCAGCGGGTGCCTCCGCTGGCTCGGACGCCTCGATCGGCTCGGGCTCATCCAGAGGAGGGGGCGCCTCGACCGGCTCGGGCTCCTGAAGAGGGGGAGGCGCCTCGGCGTACGGGACCTCTTCGTACTTGTCCTCGTCCTCGAGCTCATCCTCCAGATTCAGACGAGCAGCCACCGATTCGTACACCGACTTCGCCGCCTCGACACGCGCCTCGAGGAGGCGCAGCGTCCGGCGGAGATCGTCGATTTTCGAAGACGCCTCGTCAATCTCCCGCCGAGCGTGATCCAACACCTGCTCGTACAAATTGCCCGGCTGTCCCTCGGGTGTATGCATGGCTGTTCTCCTGACCCCCTCAGCTAACATCTTGGAATCTTAGCCTGTTGGGTCCCCGTCCGATCGTATAGTATACCGCACACCGCGGCAAATGGCAAGTGAAAACTTTTAACCTATCCGGTACGGAAATCCCATCGCCACAAGAAGTTACACCCGGTCGGACCCCCTTGCCGGACCGGGTGCGCTCCCCTGCGCGCCCCGGAGGAGGCGGCACGCTCCGGCCCGACGGGCCTGGGCCGTACGGTTAGGAGATTCCGGTTGACATCGCCCAGTAAAGAATGCTAACATTCGTTGTTGAGTTATTTGGCCACGAGGCCCTTAGGCACAAATAGGCTGACACATGTTTACCAAACAGGAAAACGACTCGCCCGACATCCTCTTGGACAGGTTCGAGCTGGACAAGAGGGTATGGGCCGTTGCGGGCGGAAAGGGAGGCACGGGCAAAACCGTGCTGACCTCTAACTTGGGGGTGGGTCTGGCCATTTTGGGCTACAAGGTCATCCTGATCGACGGGGACCTTGGGGGCGCGGACCTCCATCTCCTGTTCGGCATGCCCGTGCCCAAGCGGAATCTGAACGACTTCCTCAGCGGCCGGGTGGACACACTGAACGAAGTACTGCTCCCCACTCGGAGCGCCAATCTGAGTGTGATCTGCGGGGGAAGCGAGTTGATCGGCCTCGCCAACCTCTCCTATCAACGGAAGCAGAAGCTGAAGCGTCATATCAACCAGCTCGACGCCGACTTCATCCTGGTCGACCTGGGAGCCGGAACGGCCTACAACACGCTTGATTTCTTCATCATATCCAACGAGGGGATCGTCGTCTGCAATCCGGAGCCCCAGGCCAAGATCGATTCGTACGCCTTCGTCAAGAATGCGGTCTACCGCCGGTTCCTGCAGGCCTTTGGTCGTAACACCATTTTGAAGGAGCTCATCCTCAACTTCGGCAACAACGGTCATCGTGCCCTGAAGATACAGGACCTGATCAATCTGATCGGCGACCACGGACCCGAATATGGCGAAGAAGCCACGGACCTCGTCGCCAGCTTCCGTCCCAAGCTCATCATGAACAAGGTGCGGAAGAAGAGCCAGCTGGACGACGCACAACGGTTCATCTCCTTGGTCCGGGACTACCTCAGCATCGAGATCCACTATCCGGGGCACATCGAGTACGATGAGCGCGTGGTCGAGGCCTGCGAGCACATGCGGCCCTTTCTCTTGGAGTACCCTACCTCCAAGGTATCCCTGAGCATCTACAGCATCCTCTTCAACATGGGCATCCAGGATCGTCAGATGAGATACGACAGGAAGTCCTACAAGAAGATGCGCAAAGGGGTACAACTGGAGTCCAAACTCTGGAAGGAGTAGCCCCGGCGTGGCATCTCAGGCCAACGACTGGCTTCGACGCTGGCTTGTGCACCCCCTTGCGCTCCGGCTTTCTTCAGAGTCCGACAAAGACCAGCCGGCGTTCTCCATTGCGGCATCCCTTAAAGGCCCGAAGAATATCCTCATCATCCCAGATGGTCGGGCCGGCGGGCTCTTCCTGGGCGCATCGCAGTTCTGGGCCATCCGTCAGCGGTATCCCGAGGCGGAGATCACCCTCCTGGTTCAGACCCAGAAGCAGTATATCGCCCGCGAAATCCCCTTTGTGAACAACGTCCTCGTCTACGAGGATTTCCTCCTCCCGCTGAGCGGAAAGACCCGCGATGTGGTTCGCCGCCTCACCGAGACGGCCTTCGACATCGCGTTTCTGTTTAGCACCGAGGAGAGTCTGTGTCCGGCCTACTACTGTTATAAGAGCGGCGCACATATCAGAATCGGTTTCCAGCGCGACGATTTCCCCTCCGTCAACGTTCGAATCGTGCCCCGCCCCGAGCCCTGCTACGAGCCCGAGCGCTTGGCTCTGCTCCTGCGGACGCTGGGCATTCCACAGGTCCGGGAGCGCGTGTCCTGGTCCGTTTCCAGGGAGACGTCCAAGCGTATCCGGGACCGGTTCCTTGTCGCGAGGAGACCCGACGAGCGCTTTATCGGCCTGGACGTGAGCAGCTGCACCGGGAGCCGGCCGACGCCAAAGCAGCTCCTGGCCATCGCCCAGCAGGCCTCGGAGCTGCCCGACGCCAGGACGCTTGTCTTCTTCGACTACCCGGAGCGGAAGACCGCCAACCGGATCAAGGAGGCCCTCGGCCCCCGCTCTCTCGTCTTTCAGGCCGATGATCTCCCCAAGCTGGTCGCCCTGCTTGAGGTCTGCGACCGCCTGATCGCCTGCAACACCGACCTGTTCCATCTGGCAATGTCGATGGGGAGGCCGGTAACCGGCATCCTTTCGGCGCCGGACGTATTGCGCTGGTTGCCGCCCGAGCGGGTGGGCGTGGACATCCTTGAATACGAAGTCCTCAAGCACTGGAGCCCCCAGCAGGTGGGTGAAGCCGTACGCCAGCGCCTCCTGCCTGCGGAGCCCAAATCAGCATAGGAATCCGTTGCCACCGCCCCCTCCGTCGATTTGTGCCTGAGACCACAGACAACGGATCCCGGAGACAGTAGCTTTAGTAGAATGGGGAATCCCCAACGGGTTGAGCCATTTGCCCTTGCCGGTTGCCCCATCTTCAGGTATATTTTGTGTCTCAGCCGCTCAGCCGATCGGTATGTCACGGGAGGACTGTGTACCCAAACCGCGTCCCCCAAACCCGAAGGCAGTCACACGGAGGGAAACAATGAGCTCCCCACACCGTTCGCGCTTAACGGTCCATCCGATCTCGATCGCGGCCTTCACCCTGCTCGCCTCTGCGCTGCTCCTGGGCCTTCCCGCTCAGTCCAGCGCCCAGGGCCAGGCAGCCGCCGACATCCAACTGACGGCGGACCAGACCCTGTCCACCACCACGACCGTCGAGGCCCAGGGAGGCCAGGCCGTTGTCATCGAGATCTTCGGGACGGGATTCACCGATGCCGTCGGACTCGAGGTCTACGTCGGAGTTGACGACCCCACGGCCATCTCGGGAACGCCCACCGTCCTCGGCAACCCCACCTACTTCCCCCCGTCCCCGTTCGCTGGCGTTGAGGTGGGCGACAGTTCATTCAAGGGCAATCTAAGCGCAGCTTTCCTGGGGGCCGGGTTCAACAAAATAACCGTAACGGATACGGCACCTCAGTACCTCGGCGAGATGACCTTTGTTCTGGCCGACGGCTTCCAGGCGGTTACGTTCACCGTCACGCGTGTCGTCTTCAGCGGGTCCGTCGGCGGATCCGATGGCGTCCTCCCGAACGTCGTCCTCACGGCAACCAACCCAACGGCTGGCCCCAAGACCTTTGGTGCCGACCTCGATCCTGCGCCAGGAAATCAGGGCGTCCTCTCTCGTCGAGCCAACCCCAACGTCCGTCTTCCGGTGCAGACCTTCGCCGGGAAGTTGAGCGGCGTCACCGGCATTGAGATTCATGCGCAGGTCGATCTGGACGCCTTCGACATCGAGCGCACGGGCTTTGCGCCCTCGTCCCTCTTCAGCGTGGTCGCGCCGACCTCCAGCGGCGGAGGAACGGGTACCGGCGGCGGGTCCGGCGTCAGTGAAGTCGACAACGCGGCTGCCGACATACAGCTGTCGGGGGACCAGGCCGCGTCCACGGGCGCCAGCGTGGAAGCCGAACCGGGCCAGACCGTCACGATCGAGATCTTCGGGACGGGATTCACCGATGCCGTCGGACTCGAGGTCTACGTCGGAGTTGACGACCCCACGGCCATCTCGGGAACCCCCACCGTC
>JASLMQ010000992.1 GCA_030746455.1 Candidatus Latescibacterota bacterium | reverse complement strand
GCTGAGCCCGAGCAATTGCGGTCCAGGGCAAGGCTTGCGAGCGAGGCGCATCCCCTGGATTCGTCGAGCGAGTGTAACGCAGTCCTGGGCCGCAAGGGCCGGGCGTAAGCCGAATTGGACTTTTCCAACGGGCTGCTAGGGAAGGGCTGGCCATGCTGGAACGGATCTACGAAATGCTCGCCGGGGAGCTTTCCGGCGAGAACGCGAAGGAGATGGCCGCACGGATCCACGCCTTCGACCGCACCTGCTCCTACGACAACTTCAGCAAGTCGGCTCGATACTGCCTCGATCGGATGCGCGAGTTCGGTCTCCAATCCCCCGAGCTGCTCAAGTTCCCCGCGGACGGCAAACAGACCTATGGTGACTATCGGATGCCGCGCGCGTGGAACGTGAAGAAGGCCGAGCTTCGGGTCGTCGAGCCCGGGAAAGCGGCGCGGCGGGTGGCGTCGTACCGGGCCGAGCCACTGTCGCTGGCGATGTACAGCCCGCCGACGCCCAAGGGAGGTGTCACGGCCGACCTGATATCCGTGGAAGGGGGCAGCAAGGCAGCGGACTACGAGGGGGTCGACTGCAAGGGGAAGATCGTCCTGGGATCTCAGAGCGCAGCGGCAGTCGTCAAGGAGGCCGTCAAGCACGGGTCGGTGGGAGTCGTAACCGATTTCATGCCCACCTTCCCGCACGCGCGTCCCACGCCGTTCGACCTGCCCGACGCCCACGTCTGGAGCAAGGTGGATGCGGATCAGGGGGCGTTCGCCTTCGTGCTCTCGCCTCAGGAAGGAAGGCTACTCCGCGACAGTCTATCTAGGGAGAAGCGACTGGTCCTGCGCGCCTCGGTCGACAGCCGGTCGTACGACGGCAACACCTGTGTGGTGACCGGACTCATACCTGGAAGGAGGAAGGGCAAGGAGATCCTTCTGGTCGCCCACCTCTTCGAGCCGGGGGCGAACGACAACGCCTCGGGTCCCGCGCTGTGTCTCGAGCTGGCCAGAAGCCTGACAGCGCTCATCCGAAAGGGCGATCTCCGCAAGCCGCAGTGCGGGATCCGCTTGCTCTTCGGCGCGGAATTCGTTGGCCCCATGGCCTACTTCCACACCCATCGTGACGTGGCGACCCGCAGCGTCGTCGGCTTCAACCTGGACATGGTGGGCGAAGACCAGGGCCGGTGCCGCAGCGCCCTGACCTACCAGAGCACGCCCGATGCGTGCCCCTCGTTCGCCAACTCCCTGATGGCTCACGGCTTTGCCTTCGCACGGGATCGCTACATCAGGCCCATCGACGGGAAGCAGTCCGAGCCCTTCTTCCACGCCTACAGCGCGGGCTACTGGGGCAATGACTGCTTCATCTCGGACCCGACCCTCGGCGTGCCCACCGTGGCCCTCATCAACTGGCCCGACCGGTTCTACCACACCTCCGCGGACACGCCCGACAAGATCGATCCCGGAAACATGCACTGGCTGGGCAAGACGGTGGGCGCCATGGCCTACCTGGTAGCCAGCGCGAGAGAGCTGGAGGTCTGCTGGCTCGCGGAGCAGGTGGCTGCGCACGCGCGCATGAGCCTTTCAGAGACCGCATCGGGCACGCTGACCGAGATCTACGACCTCATCCGGGGTGGCAGGACCGATGCCGAGACCGTCCGGGAGAGGCTGGGCAGGCTTCAGCGAAGGCTGCGCTACCTGGCGGAAACGGAGATCGGAGCGCTTCGGTCGATCCTGCCATTGCTCGGAAGGAAGCGATCGGGGGCCGCCGGGAGGGTGAAGGCACTGGAGGCAGCGGTAGGAGAGGCCGCGGCCGCTGTGGAAGAGGAAACGAGACGCGCCGTGGCGGTCGTGGCGCGTGAGTCTCGCCTCGGGAAATCAGCGGCCTTCTTCCTGAAGCCCGCCCCGTCCCCCAGGAGGAGTGCGGCGGAACGGAAGGCCGCGGCGATTGTCCCGCGTCGGACCTTCGCTGGGTTGATGCAGCACCTGTCCCTGAGCGAAGAGCAGAAGAAGCGGATGGGCGAGATCGGCAAGAAGGGCGTTCCCAGGATGTTCCTCTTCTGGGTGGACGGTCGGAGGGACCTGCTCACCATTGCGAGGGCGATGGAGCAGGAGACGGGCAAGGCTGTCGACTCGGCCGTGCTGGTCGAGTACTGCGAGTTTCTGGCGGAGCACGGCTACCTGAAGCTGCAGTCGCGACCACGCTAGCCCTTGCCAGCTCACCGGTCCGGACACACCGTGTGACCTGCCTCCCGCAACGCAGCCTCCGCGGCAGCCAGGTCGCGAGCACGAACAAGCAGGTAGTCGGTGTCGTAGGTCGAAACGGCAAAGACGCTCACCCCCGCATCCGCCAGGGCCCCGGCGAGGGAGGCCAGGATCCCCACGAGGGAGAGATCCAGCGTCCCTTCCACCCGGAGGCACCTCCAGTCGCCATCGCAGGTCACCACCACGGGCACCCCGTCCTGGGGGCACACGATCGAAAGCTCCTCCGGTGTTCGTGTCACCGAGACGAAGCTAGCCGACTTGGCCCACTCTGGGACTGGCGACCCTCCGTCGAGTCGGCAGATTGCGTATGTCGGCTCCAGCGCGGCGAGCTTGAGCTTGTGCGTCATCGTCTTCCTGCCTCCCCAAGCTGTATCAAGGGTCCGATCGGGCAGTTCCTGGCCCTCGCGGCGTGGAGCTGAAGATACGGCCCCATGCCGACCAGGGCAAGCCCAAGCGGCTGCATCATTCCGCCCTTGCGTTCGTCACCACGTCGACCTATCTTCCGGCCCTGGATCAGGCAACGCATCCCTGTATGCACCCATCGCTCGGGCGCACCAACCCATTGAAACCGTACAGATCTATGAGATACGCGGAAAAGCTAGACTAAGGAGTCGATCCCATGGCGAAGACAAGAAAGGGCGAGAAGAAGACGCGCCGGTCGTCCCCCAAGCACTACGTCAACCCGGGTGTCGAAAACGTTCGCACAAAGGGCAGCCGCGTCGTGGCCTCGGGCACCCACATGCTGCCCGCCGCGAGCCTGATGAAGGCCGCCAGCGTGGTCCGGTCGTCCGGCGACCTGGACAAACCGTTCGTCACGGTGATCAATTCCTTCACCAACCAGATCCCCGGTCATGCGCACCTCCGTGAGCTGGAGGACCAGGTCGTCAAGACGCTCAAAGGCCTGGGATGCAATGTGTGGGTCGCCAACATCGGCGCGGCCATCTGCGATGGCATCGCAATGGGCCACTTCGGGATGAAGTACTCCCTGGCGAGTCGCGAGCTGATCGCCGACCAGATCGAGAGCATCATCTGCGCCCATCCGTGCGACGGGTGGATCGGGATCGGCAACTGCGACAAGATCGTGCCGGCCATGTACAACGCTATGGTGCGCCTCAACATCGTCTCGGTCTACGTGTCCGGCGGTCCCATGCTCGCCGGGACGGACGGCGGCGACCTGATCACGGTCTTCGAGGGCGTGGGCCGCCACAG
>JASLMQ010000991.1 GCA_030746455.1 Candidatus Latescibacterota bacterium | reverse complement strand
CGACCACGCCCACCACGCCGGCGTGCCAACCGGTGCGGCCCAGAACGATCGCCCTGCACTCGTCCTGCCCATAGCCGGCTTCGGCCACCATGTCGGTGGCCTGTCGAAACATCTCGCGTTCCGTCACCCGCCGGCGCTCGTTCTCCTTCGTCAAGAAATCCGCGATCCGAGCCGCGTCCGGCTCCTGGGCCTCGGTCAAGAGTTTCACGGCGTCGCGCGCGTGGCCCATCCGGCCGCACGCGTTGATCCGTGGCCCGAGGATGAATCCGACGTGGTACGAGCTCTACCCGATCGTTGGGCAGGCCTACTGGAAGAAGGGGTATCCCGACAATGCCTGGTCCATCTTCAGTGCCTACCTGGCGGGGGTGGACGACGAGGAAAGGGCGCGGTACCGAGACCTCGCCCTTGTGGCGCCGAGGGATGTGGTCGCCGAGTACGCAAAGGCATCGGAGGAGGAACGAAAGGAGCTGTCAGATCGGTTCTGGGGGGATCGAGACCCGGACCACACCACGGAGGTCAACGAACGCCTTCTGGAGCACTATCGACGGGTCTGGTACGCCAGGACTTTCTTGTCAAAGCACAAGGAACCATGGGACCGCCGAGGAGAGATCTACATCCGCTATGGCGAGCCCGATCACCGGAGTCGGTCGAGCAGCCCCACGCCGCCCCCCACGCACTCGGCCGCCACGGTGAAGCAGCGGCAGTTCGACATGATCTACAGCGACCAGCACATGTTTCTCGCGATGGGCGGCGGATCTGAGATACCGTATCTGGACCCGCTGGATCCGCCGGAGGGCGGCGCTCCCGAGGATGTCGATTGGGACGCGATTCGGGAGTTCGGCACGGGCACGATGACGGGGGTCCAGTGGTTCGACGCGGTCACCGGGGGCCGCACGGGGGCGCTGGTCGGACCGGTCTGGCCGGTGCGCGCCACCGATCCGAGGGCGGAGACGGGGATCTACCTGCCCGTTGGGTCGACCGACCACAGCCTGGTCAAGTGGGAGTCCTGGGTCTACACCAAGGTCGCCGGCGGGATCGTGATCGACTTCACCGACGAGATCGGCAAGGGGGGGTTCGATTACGCGCCGATCCCGGAGATGGGCAAGACGCCGGGGCTCCGGCACAGTTCCGAGGACGGGCTGGACGACATGCGGGCCTTTGCCGCCTTCACCTACCACGCGCCGCTGGCCATCGCCCGGAGGGCCCACGCGGCGATGCCCGAGCTGTATGAGATCGCCCCCCAGGACCGTCCCTTCGACTTCTACTTCGACGAGGCCCGTTTCAGGGGCGGCGATCCGTCGGGGGCACGGGTGGAGGTCTACTTCGGCGTGCCGATGTCTGCGGCGGTCTACCTGGAGGACCGCGATTCCACGGGCCTCCGGGCGGAATGCCGTGTCGCTCTTGCGGCCGAGGATGGGGAGGGAATCCTCAGATCCGCGGATGAACTGATCTACCTGGATGAGGGCGACCGAACCGGCGGCGATGGCATCATTCCACACCTGACGGTGCTGGACGTGCCACCTGGAGAGTACACGGTAGACGTGCGCATGCGAAATCTTCACAATAGCGAGATCGGGGTCTATCGCAAGCGCCTCGAGGTGGAGGCGTACCCAGCGGGCTCCCTGATGCTTAGCGACATCCAGTTGGCCTGGGATGTCACCGAAGGCGGCCTTCCCGGCAAGTTCACCAAGAACGGCTTACAGGTGGTGCCCATGCCCACCCGGCTCTACAGGCACGGGGAGTCGGTCTACGTCTACTACGAGATCTACAACCTGAGTCGGGACGAGTTCGGCATGACGAACTACACCGTGGAGTACACGGTGCGCTCGGGCAAGCCGCCGGGATCGATCCAGAGAATTCTCCGAGCTTTCAAAGGCGGAGGCTCAGAGGAGCAGGTCTCTGTGGCGGCTCAGGAGCAGCTCGGGGTCAGCGAGACCGAGCCCAACTACATCGAGCTGGATCTGAGCGCGGCGGAGCCGGGTGAGGTCGTGTTGACTGTCACGGTCAAGGACCTGGTGTCGGGTGAAGAGGTGGCCGAAGAGGCAAGGTTCGAGCTGGCGGAGCGTGAGGAGCGATGAGCGATTCCACCCAGATTACCGTCCAGGAGGTCTCGGAGCACGAACGTCGGTGCAACGCCATCGCACGAATCATGTCGGCGTCGAACACGACCTTGGGGACCAACGACACGATCCGTGAGATCGCGGCGTCGCTTCAGGATCTGATCCCCTGCGACCGTCTGAGCCTGGGGGTCCTGCAGAGAAAGCGGTGGTATCTGTACGAAGAAGGCCGACTCCTGATCAACGAGTTCAATGTTCCGGTCTCAGCCGAGGACACGGCCAGCGGTTGGGTTATTCACAGCCGACGCCCGATGGTCAGGCGCAATATCTCCGAGGAGGTCCGGTTCAACCGAGACTTCTTGCGGCTGGATCAAGGAGAGATGTCAGACCTGATCGTTCCCCTGATCGTGGATGACGAGGTGGCCGGCACGATCAACTTCACCAGCCGGGCCCCCTGCCGGTACGACGAGGGACACCTGGCAACCGCACAGTCGGTTGCAGAGGTTGTCGCCGTTGCGCTGAAGCACTTCCAGACCTGCGATGAGATGGAGGCGATCCGCGAGATCTCCTCCGCTGTGATGGAGTCCCGGGAGCTCGACGACATCCTGAGAATGATCCTCACGCACATCCAGTCTCAGGGCTACGACCGGGTCCGACTCTACCTTGTCGACCGGGATGCGAAGGTAATGCGGGGTGCGGTACAGGTAGGCATGGAATCCACCTCCAAGCCCTTTGCCTCCATCGTCTATCCGATTGGTACGGAGCCTTTCCCGTGGAGGCATCTGACATCCGGACGCCCGAGGCTCTATCGGCCCGGCACGCCCGAGTACAAAGCGGTAAGTCGGTCGGATCGAGAGATCGGCGTGTTCGAAGGCACGGCGTCCCTGCAGGGAGAGTGGTGCGAGATTCCCCTGAAGGTGGTGGAGGGGGGCCAGGACACTATAGTGGGCGACATCGCGCTGGACAACGAGATCAGCAAGCGTCCCATGGTTAAGGACCGGGTGGACCGGCTGATGGTCTACGCCTCGCACGCTGCGCTGGCCATTCGGCACGCCCAGCTCTACGGGGAGATGGCCCAGGAGGTGGAGGCGCGTACCGGTCAGTTGGGGAGGCAGAACAGAGAGCAGGAGGCACTTCTAGACATCAACCGCGCAGTGCAGGAGATGCGGGGCGCTCCCGACCTGGAACGGGTGGCACGGGTCTGCTACGAACAGCTGAAGGCTCTGAAGATGGACTTCCAGGGCCTGGCCATCCAGAGGCTGATGGACGAGGACGAGGCGGATTTCGAGATATTCGAGCTCAGGACGTCCGGAAGGTTCTCCCGGTGGCGTTCGCCCAGCCCGAACCTTCTCCGCATCTGGTCGGCCGGCAAGATCGACTATCGGAAGGATATGGACCGCGATCTGCAGGGGCACTCCGCCGAGCCCCTGGCTCTGGTCAGGGAGCGCTATGGACTCGACATACGATGTGTCCTCGACGTGCCTCACGCCAGGGGGACGCTGGCCCTGCTCAGTACCACGCCCAATGCCTTCTCAGATTCAGAGATCTCTTTCACCGAGCGTGTCGCTGAAGTCCTGTCGGTTGGGCTCGCTCGGCTGGGGGATCTCCAGCAGGTCGAGGCATCCAGGGAGGCACAGGCCGAGAGCCAGCGGTACGCGCAGCGGATTGCCGATGCCATTCCGAGTGTGCTCTACGTGTATGACCTATCCGAGCAGCGGCTCAGCTACGTGAACGATCAGGTCTCCAGAGTTCTGGGCTATTCGGCGAAGGCGGTCCAGGAGCTGGGTGCGGGTGTTGTGGAGCTCCTGCATCCCGAGGACAGGGACCCGGTGGTTGAGCACCTGGAGAGATTGGGCGAGGCCGATGATGCCGAGGTCTTCGATATCGACTACCGGATGAGGCATGCCAACGGCGAGTGGCGCTGGCTTCGATCTCGAGACGTGATTTTCGCTCGAGGCCCGGACGGCTCGGCCAGACAGTTGCTGGGCACGGCCCTGGACATCACGGAGCGGAGGGCGGCGGCGACACGGCTGGCGAGGTATCAGGGGCAGCTCAGGTCGCTCTCGTCGGAGCTGACCCTGACCGAAGAACGGGAGCGCCGGCGCATTGCGACCGACCTGCACGA
Organism: Candidatus Latescibacterota bacterium; assembly: GCA_030746455.1. The sequence continues at coordinate 417 of JASLMQ010000991.1, read as the reverse complement.
CGAGATCGGACAGATCCTTGCGGTCACCAAGATCAAGCTGGGCGCGCTTCAGGCGACACCAACGGCGACCGACCTGGGCGAGGCGCTCAGCGAGGTTCGGGGTCTGATCGACCGGGCCATCCAGGAGGCGCGCTCCCTCACCTTCGATCTCAGCCTGCCTGTCCTGTATGAGCTGGGTTTCGAGGCGGCCCTGGAATGGCTCGTCGAGCAGGTCCAGAGCGAGTTCGGGCTTCAGGTTCGGCACAGCGACGATGGGGAGCCCAAGCCCCTCGATGATGATGTGAAGGTGCTCGTCTTCCGGGCCGTGCGCGAGCTTCTGTACAACGCGGCCAAACACGCGAAGGTATCCGAGGTCCAGTTGACCACCAGGAGGGTGGACAGCCAGCTCAGAATCGAGGTCCTGGACCACGGCGTGGG
>JASLMQ010000990.1 GCA_030746455.1 Candidatus Latescibacterota bacterium | reverse complement strand
CAGGTCTCCCCCATCTCGACCGACGTGGTATCGCGTCCGTACAGCAACCGGTAGTAGTACCGCGTGCCCGCCTCCAGTCCGGTCACCCGCGTCTTGAGGATGTAGTCCAGCTCGGGCACGGCCTCCATCCACTCGGTCCGGAAGGAGCCTTCGAAGTCCGGGCCCGTCGACACCTCGAAGCATCCCACGCCAGGGCATCCGGGCACATCTCCCTGCACGGGGGTGTCCCCCGAAGTCAGACGAGATTGCAGGATCATGCTGCTCTCCGTTCCCTCGCCTGACATCTCTCCCTGCATGTGCGTCGGGCCTCGCGTGTCTGCCTCTGCCGCCGCAACGCCCCATCCTGCTACCAGAAAGGCAATGGCTGTTGCCAGCGATAGCACGCTAATCCATTGCGCCACAGCATTTTGACTTTTGCATTGGAGATTTTGCATTTTGCATTTCCCCGCTCTGTCTCTACTCACCACGTCGGCTTCATCGCCGTGATCGTCCCCGCCGCAGTAGCACAGACTATTCTCTCCTCACCCGCCACTCCCGCCGTCCTCAAGACCGTCACCTCCTCGTCCATCCGCCTCCCGGCTATCACCCGTCCTTCTCCGTCGTAGACCCGCAGCTCGCCCGTGTCGAACCCGACGACGACCTCATCCTTCCCATCGCCGTCCCCGTCCAGCGCGGTCAGCCACGTGATCTTGTCCAGAAGGTCTCGTCTCCAGGCCACCTCGCCGTCGCCTCGCACGCACACGAGCTGCCCGATATCGCTGCCCGCGACCACCTCCGGCCGACCGTCACCGTCCACGTCGGCGATCGCGATGTCTTCCGTCTCCCCACCCATATTCACCCGCCACAGCCGACTGCCCTTGTCCCAGCCCACCGCGCTGATGGCTCGCCAGTCTCCGTAGACCACCTCGGGCTCGCCGTCGCCATTCAGATCGGCCGTCAGGATCGTGGGGCCCACGCACCCCGTGTTCTGGATCCAGCGGAACGACCCGTCCGGGTTGAAGCAGTTGATGGCGTAGTACTCGGTTCCGATCAGCAGCTCATCCTTCCCGTCGCCGTTGAGATCAACCGGCAGCAGGCCCGTCACCGCCCAATAGCGGATCTCGGTTTCCCAACGCAGCGTGCCGTCGGGCTCGAACGCGTGCAGCAGCCATCCCTCCGTGCCAGCCAGGATCTGGACCCTACCATCGCCCTCCAGGTCGGCGGTGCACACCTTCATCAGCCTCTGGAGACGGATCTTGCTTCCCCCGGGCGGGAAGACGTGGTCCCACCTCAGGCTTCCATCGTCGCTCAGGACGGCCAGCCGACTCTCGCGCGTCCCCAGAATGGCCTCCGACACGCCGTCGCCGTCGATATCCGCCAGGTGAACGTCGCGGATCTCGCTCTCCGCCTCGAACGACCAGGCCTGCTCCCCGGTCTCACTCAGGAGATGGACCGTCCCTTCCGAGGTTCCCACCAGCATCTGCCCGGCTCCGTCCCACGATGCGGTCTTCACCCGGGAGCCCACTTCGGCCTGCCACACCGGCTCGAGCCCTCGCCTGGGCACCGCGGGGCGCCGCGCGGGAACGTATCCTGCTTCATAGGGCTCGGCCGACCCTACACAGCGTGCAAGCATACCCTCGGAGCCCGGTTCAACCTGGATCCGATGCCGTCCCACGGGCACCGTGAACCAGGTGAGGCCGCCCTCGCCCTTCCCATCCACTGCCTTGCCATCCAGCCGGATGTCTTGGGCTCTGAGCCCTACCCGCGTCGTGTGCCGGCCCTGGATCAATCCGTCGCCGTCTTCGAGGTCGAGCTCGATGGAGACCGGGTCCCAGCTCCTGAACAGTGGGTTCCGACACGACAGCGCCGTTCCGTCCACGAGCGAGAAGCCGCTGGCGTCCACGCGAAAGAGTTTGGCCTCCACCGTCAGCGTGCCCGCCTGGAGCCGATCGTCGGCCGTTCCCAGGAGCATCGCCTCACCAGATCCCTCGTCCCTCACCCGTGCAACCGACTCCCCCACCTGCTCGACCGAGAAGGTCTGGCGCTCGTCGTCGCTCGACGGATACAGGAGGTTCAGGTAGGCCGTCCGTGCTCCCCGCTCGAGCGACGCCCGCTTGGTCTGGTGCCACATGTGCACCGTCTGATTCGCGTGCGGGTAGCCCTGCCAGTTCGTCTCCCAGTCGAAGCCGTAGTCCGCCTCCCGATCGGTCAGCCGTCGGTCTGCCGCGTCCGCCTCGACGATGTGGAAGCGCTCCCCCTTTTGCTCTACATCGAGCCGGCTTCCCTCGCTGCGGACCTCCCCCAGCACCCTCCAGATGCAGTCGAGTTGAAAGCTTCCTGCGTCCAGGGCCTCCACAGTATCGATCACCAGGAAGTAGCGCCCCTTGCACCAGAACACGTTACGGTCCCAGCACGTGCCGTTGTCCGGGCTCAGGCGGGTCCGGCTGTACCCCCAGTCCTTGAAATCGGCCATCGCCTTCAGCGCGGTCTGAAGCGGCTTGGGATTGCACGCACCGTCCTTGGCGATCACCACCGAGTTATGGTAGCGCGCCAGGCGGCGGATGGGGTCCAGGTCGGCGAGCCAGATCCGGTCGTTCCAGCAGAGCCGGATGATCGCGTTCCCGTCCTCGTGGCAGTGGGCGAACCCCGTTGGGCCGTTGAACAGCACGTACTCGCTACGCCTGTCGAAGCTTCGGCGGAACGACAGCTTGTCGAACGCCTCTTCCAGGGACACATCGATGTCGGGTGCAGGATCGGCCTGGCGTCCCGCCCTCTTACGGATGTCGTGCAGCGCCAGCTCGTAGATCGGCCGGTCCAGCATCGCCACGCGAACGCCCAGCAGGTCCACGGGCTCGACATGCGGTACGTCCTTGTAGAAGAAGCCGTGGTAGACCTCCCATCCGCCCAGCTTGCCGACGGTCAGGTGCTCGAACGCGTCTTCCCATTCCTGGCCCCGTCGCATCAGGTCGTAGAGCCAGCGGTACCGTCCGTCGTTGTAGTACCATGCCCCTAGCAGCCCGTTGAAAAACTGAGATTCATGCCACATTGTCTGTTGTTTTCCCGCGAGGAAGGTACTATGATGGAGTAGGTACCGAACCGAAGCGGGGAGATGAGAACATGGCGATGGGAAATCGCGGACGTCAGAAGCAA
>JASLMQ010000989.1 GCA_030746455.1 Candidatus Latescibacterota bacterium | reverse complement strand
AAGACATCGGGAATCCGGGTCTCGAGCTCCCATTGGTGCGCTTCGGTGAAGGGAAGCATGTGGCAGTAGGGCAGACCCAGCCACTGGTACTCCTCGAGCGAGAAGTTCCGGGAGTGTCGGTGGATCGTCTCCCCCCGGATGATCACCTCCTGGCACCATCCCACCGTATTGAATTCCCAGTCCCGCAGGTCCGGACCCACGGCTTCCCGCAGCCACCGCAGCTGACTGTTGCCGTACCTCTCCCTCCAGATGTGGATGTTCTCCGCGTAGCGGAGGGACGCCGAATCGACGTGGTTCATCCCGATGGAGAAGAACGGCTTGCCCGAGGGGTCGATCAGGAACCAGCGCGCCCCTCGCTTGGCAGTCGTGAAGAATCCCTCAGCCATCAACGGCCTCCCCTGAGCGCGCCTTACGCGTTCGCTGCCGTCACCCGCAGGGCCACATCCTCCCGGAAGGCCGGTGACGCGAGCATACAGGCTCCGCCTTCGTTTTCCAGAGCGGCCCTCTCGTCCGTCTCGCCCGTCAACGTGTCCAGCCACTCGACCTCGTAGGTCCCGGCCGGCAGCTCGAGCTCCAGTCCAACCGCTATGTCCTCCTCCGGCGGGTCCTTCTCCGACCTGCAGACATAGACGGCGTACTGAATCCCCTCCTCCGCCAGGACGTAGGCCGAGACTCCGTCTGGAAGCCCGCCCGGAGTCGGGCTCGGGGCCATACGGATGAAGTCGAGACCGTGGACGAAGGAGCTGAGTACCTTCAGCTGGAAGCGCAGGTCGGCCGATCCCCCGCCCGGCTGGTCGGGATGGGAGAACGTCCCATCCTCGTGCCCGACGGCGAAGGTGTAGTCCAGATTGTTGTAGAGGCCGCCGCCCGACAGGATGAAGGCTCACGCCTCTCTCCGATAGTTGAAGTCGCCCGTGCCCCTGAACCCGGTCTCGTTGTCGCCCAGTACGCGCCCCAGCCCGTAGTTCATCGCCACGGTTTCGGGCGGCCAGGCATAGTGGAAGTTGAGGATGGAAACGAAATCGTGCACGTCCTCCACCCTGGCCGCCTTGTTGGCGATGTTCAGCGAGATCAGGTGCTGCGTCCCCAGCTCGCTCTCCGTGGCGACGATCTCATCGATGATGTGTTCCTGCCACGACATCGGCACGTCCCGGGCGTAGGGCTCGTTCATCGCCTCGTAGTACAGGTTGTCGTAGCCCTTCAGCTCCGACACGACCTTGCGCACCATGGCATCCTGCACGGCGAGCAGCCCCCCGCTCCTGTCGAGCGTATAGGCATCCTCACGCGACACGTCTCCCACGTTGTTTACGTTGTTGCTGACGTTCATAGGACTGAGGTCCCACATCTCGTCCCTGTAGAAGGGGCAGAACAGGTTGACCTCCACCACGATCCCATGATCCGAGGCCTTCGACACGAAGTCATGGAGCCGTTCGAAGTAGGCCGCGTCCCAGGCCTCCAGGTCGAACCGGTTGCCGCCGTTGGCGTAGCCCGGCTGGTCGCTGCGTCCCCAGGGACACACGAGCCGCCCTTCCGCGGGGGCGAGCGTGTTCCGCGTGATGTTGAAGGCGCCGACCTGTTCGCAGTAGACCCCCACGAAGATGCGCGTGTTGTTCAGCCCATCCCTCGCCAATGCATCGAGATAGGTCGTGTAGTCGAAATCCGCGTTGAGCACCGCGCCGTAGTGCTCACCCGACGTGACTAGAACGGTGGGCCTGTCTCGGAAGAGGAAGTAGTGCGGATTCTCCGGGTGAAGCTGAAGCGGCTTCGTCATACCCCTCTCCCGTCCGGTGTGTTGGGGGCACATCGGCCCGTTGGTTGCGGCACACCACTCCGCGAATCTCTATCTCGGCCCGCGCAGTCCTGCCTCTCGCAGTGTTCGCGTTTTTCGCGTCTTGGGTAGTTCCTCGGTTTCTGCGGCTCAAGGCCGCCCGGCAAGATGCCGCTTCATCCACGGAATCGCCTGGCACCCATTCCACCGGTGCGGTCCCTCGAAGACGTGGTGTCTGACCATCCGCTGTGCGTCCACGAGACGATAGGCCTTGCGGATCGTCCGCACCTGTGATCGCACGTTGGCGAGTCCCCTTGCGCCGTTGTGCGCATCCCCGGCGCCGGTTTCGATCAGAAGCGGGCGCGGGGCAATCAGGGCCGCGATGTCACCCATGTCCACGTACTCGTACAGATGAGGCACGTAGTTGCACGAGCAGTTCGTGTGCCGATCCAGAAGGGACTCCTTGTATCCATACATATATCCGCTGATCACCGCACATCGAATCCGCTGGTCCAGCGCCGAGGCCCACATCGTCTGAAGCCCTCCACCGGAAAGGCCCGCGCTGCCGATGCGATCGGGACTACAGTCCTCACGTGACTGGACATAGTCGATCAGCCGGTGCATATCCCAAGCCCACATGCCGGTCACGGTCTGGCCCAGGGGCATGTTGTTGAGATACTGACACGAGGAGTTCAGAATGCTGTCTCGGGCCGCCTTCTCCTGTCGCTCTCCGAAGCCCCGTGCATCCGGGCAGAACGTGATGAAACCCGCACGAACGAACTGCACGCCATAGTCCTTGTTGTAGAAGTCGATCCGCTCCGCGACCTCGGGCATCTCCCGACAACCCGCAACGGACATCTTCCCCCCGCTTCCATGGCCGTGCGGCGCCAGGACAACCGGGTGGGGTCCGGGGAGGTCCCTTGGAATGAGCACGTACAATGGCATCACCACGCCCGGCTCCGTCTGAATCTCCACCCTCTGACGCACGTAGTCGTCGAACACGACCTCCTCGGTGATCCTCGGACCCAGACCGGCCTGCAGCATGGTCCCGTAGCCGATCAGCTCCTTCAGCTTGCGCCGGGTCATCGCGCGCCACCGGGCCGCCTCTCCACGGCCTTCGCACGAAAACGCGAGCTTTCTGCCTACCGCCTTCCAGCGATTCTGCATATGGGGGTGAGTTCGATAGGATCCGAGGTTCCCCTTCACAGTTGCTCC
>JASLMQ010000988.1 GCA_030746455.1 Candidatus Latescibacterota bacterium | reverse complement strand
AACGGTGGGTTATGTGCTGATCGAGAAGTGGTCTGCGTGGGACGGTCTCTACATGACCGTGATCACGGTTACGACTGTGGGATTCGGCGAGGTGCAGCCGCTCTCTCCGCCGGGTCAGCGGTTCACCGTCCTGCTCCTGGTGTTCAGCATCGTAACCCTGGGCTACTCGGTGACGACGTTGATCGGGTTCATCTTCGAGGGCCAGATCGTGGAGGCCATGCGGGGGCGTCGGATGGAACGCGCGATTGCGGATCTACGAGATCACTACATCATCTGCGGGTGCGGGGTGGTGGGCAAGGAAGTGGTGCTGGAGTTCCGGCAGGCCGGGGTGCCGTTCGTGGTCGTGGATGATGACCCTCAGCACTCCGAGCTGGCGCGAGACCAGTCCGTGCTATTGCTCGAGGGGAACGCAGCGGACGACGAGACGCTGCTGGAGGCGGGGATCGAGCGAGCGAAAGGGTTGGTTTCGGTTCTGCCGGAGGATGCGCTGAACGTGTTCGTCGTGCTGTCGGCGAGGGAGCTGAACCCGGAGCTGACCATTGTGGCACGGGCCGCGGAGGAACAGACGATCGGCAAACTGATGAAAGCCGGCGCCGACAGGGTGATTTCTCCGTACCAGATCGCGGGAAGGCGCATCGCCTCAGCCATCCTGCGCCCGTCGATCGTCAACTTCCTGGATGTGGTGGTGGCGGGAGGCGACGTGTCCATGCGGTTGGAAGAGGTGCGCGTGGGTGCGTCATCGGCGCTGGTGGGCAAGCACTTGCGCGAAGCGAACATCGGCCAGGAGACGGGGGCCATCGTGGTGGGCATTCATGGGGCGGACGGGCGACCGCGCGTGGACCCCTCGGCCGCGGCAACGCTGTCGACGGCGACGATCCACGAGGGCGACGTGCTGATCGCCCTTGGAGGCGAGGATCACCTTGGGAAGCTGAAGACGATGGCGGGGGATGAGGCGTAGAAGACTGGCACATGGGCGGTCGGATGCGGTGTAGGGGCGACGCATGTGTTGCCCCTACGCATTCGCCAACCAGATGACGCAACAGTCAAGGGCCCTGCGACCGGATCGCAGGGCCCTTCGTGTGTTGCCGAACGATGGTCAGGTGCCAGACCTGTTCAGGGCGTCGACGATGGCGTCGACGTCGTAGACGCAGCCGCCCCACGTGCCGCCGCCCACATTCTGCAGGGCCGCCCAGAGCCGAGTGTCCTCCGGCAGATTGGGGTCCGGCGCCAGGTCGGGATGCGGGACACGCTCGGAGAGGATGCGCGCGCCCTCGTCCGCGTCGAAGGTTTGGTCACCATGGCCCACGAGATCGATGCTGCCCTCCAGGTTGTGGAGGTCGATCACGATCTCGACGACGTCGCCATCGGTGAGCCTTCCGATGGGACCCCCTGCGAGGGCCTCGGGGCCCACGTGTCCGATGCAGGCACCCGTGGAGAAGCCCGAAAAGCGCGCGTCGGTGAGTACGGAGACGTGCTTGCCGAACGGCAGGTACTTGAGCGAGGTGGTGATCTGAGCGATCTCCTCCATGCCCGCGCCCATCGGGCCGCGGCACATCAGGACCATGATGTCGCCGGGCTCGATCCCGCCGGGTCCGCTGTCCTTCAGCGCCGCGATGGCCGCGCGCTCGGTGGTGAAGATCTTGACCGGTCCACGCGTGCGGAAGATGCCATCGGACCCAACCACAGAGGGATCGATGGCCGTGCTCTTGATAACCGACCCCTCGGGAGCGATGTTTCCGGTGGGGAAGCAGACCGTGCTGGTCAGGCCTTTCGACCTGGCACGATCCGGATTCATGATCACGTCATCCGGATCCACCCCGTCCAGGTCCCGCAACGACTGGCGGAAGCGTTCCCGGCGCTGTGAGGACGCCCACCAGTCCAGGTTCTGGCCCAGCGTGCGACCGGTGGCCGTGAGCGCGCCCTCTCTGAGGAGGCCCAGGCGGCGGAGGTGGAGCATCACCTCGGGTACGCCGCCGGCAAGGAAGGCACGAACGGTGGGGTGATACTCGGGACCATTGGGAAGGACATCGACCAGGCGAGGAACCTGTCGATTGATGCGGTTCCAGTCATCCACCCTGGGACGAGACCGGCGGGCGGCGAAGGCGATGGCCGGAATGTGCAACAGCAGGTTGGTGGATCCCCCAAAGGCCGCGTGGGCCACCATCGCGTTGTGGAAGGCATCGTCGGTGAGGATATCTTGGGAAGTGATGCCAGCCGCCTGTAGGGCCAGGATCGCCCTCCCGGACCGGCGGGCCATGTCGAGCCAGACCGGATCTCCCGAGGGGGCCAGGGCGGCGTGCGGAAGGGCCAGGCCAAGGGCCTCGGCGACGACCTGGGTTGTACCCGCGGTGCCGAAGAACTGGCATCCCCCGCCGGGCGTGGCGCAGGCCCGGCACCCCAGGTCCTTGACCTCCTCGGTGGTCATCTCCCCGTGCGCGAGCCGGGCGCCTACCGACTGGATCTTGCCCGCGTCCTCGCCGTCTTCCGGAGGGAGAGTTACCCCGCCAGGGACCAACAGAACGGGTAGATCGTGGGCGGCGGCAAGCGCCATCAGCACGGCCGGAAGACCCTTGTCGCAGGTGCCCACACCCACGACGCCCCTGCGGGTGGGTAACGACCGGATCAGGCGGCGAAGCACTGTCGAGGCGTCGTTCCGGTAGGCCAGGCTATCCAGCATCCCGGTGGTGCCCTGAGACCGGCCGTCGCACGGGTCGGTGCAATGTGCGGCAAAGGGGATCCCGCCCAGCCGCGCGATCTCCCTGGCTGCCTCTTCGATCAGGAGCCCGATCTCCCAGTGGCCGGTGTGGTAGCCCAGGGCCAGCGGGGATCCGTCGTGGGCACGCAGGCCGCCCAGGTTGCTCACGATGAGGAACTCCGGCCGGCCCAGAGCCTCGGGCTTCCAGCCCATCCCCGCGCTTTCGCTGAAGCCGAAGATGTCCCCGCTGGGGGAGTTGACGACCTGCTCCTCGGTGAGCGCGGCGAGCCGGCCCTCGGGGCCGGGGGCCCGGCTCCTCACCTGGTCGATCGACGCGTCATCGGACTGGACGATGTCGCTGAACGGGACGCGGAACGCGTCGCTGGCACTGTTCGGATTCGTCAAGTGACTGGATCCCTATTGCAGGCCCATCGCCTTGAGGTTCTTGAGGCTGATGCCCAGGCTGTCGAAGCAGTCGCGCTCGTAACACTGGTCCTGCTCCACGATGTACCACTTGGCCCCGGCCTCCTTGGAGGCTTCAACGATGGACGCCCAGTTCAGGTTGCCCTCACCCACCTCGGCAAAGAGCTGCTCGCGCCCCCTCATCCGCATGTCCTTCACGTGGACCAGATCGACGCGGCCGCTGGCCTTTCGGATCCACGCGGCCGGATCGGCGCCGCCGTGCTGGATCCAGTAGGTGTCGATCTCCATCTGGAAGACCTCGGGATCGCTGTCTTCGAAGAGGATGTCCAGGCCGGTGCGATCGCCGAACCGTTCGAGTTCGTGGCTGTGGTTGTGGTAGGCGAAGGTGAGACCGGCATCGGCGAGCTTGCGGGCCACTTCGGAGGCCTCTACTGCGAATCGGCGGTAGCCGTCGCCACCGGCCTCCCTGTATTCCGCAGGCATTCCGCCAATGGCGGGGTACTTGCACTCCCAGGTGTGATGCTCGTCGATGACGGCCTGGGTATCGTCGCGCATCTGCTCGAAGCCGATGTGTGTGGCACAGATCGCCATGCCCGCGTCGTCGGCTATCTTCTTCAGCTCCTTCGGGTCGATGTCGCCGAAGGCCGAGGTCTGCATGGCTTCGTATCCCAGGTCGCTGACCTTCTTGATCGAGGCGGCGATGTCTGCGGGCGTTTTCGTGAACTCGCGGACCGTGTACATCTGGGCCGCCAGGCATGTGCTGGACATGTCTTGCTCCTCCTCAAAGGGTGGTGAGTTTCCGCGTCCGGCGGATCGGGGTGAATAATACCACAGCAAGACCGTCAGGGCCAGACAAATCCGCCGGGCAGGAAGCAGAGCCCAGACCACAACTCGGGCGATTCTCGACCCGACGGACACGGGTGGCCCATTTAGGTCTGGCCTTTTGCATGGGGGCCGGTTATCTTAGGACCTGACTGTCGCGTGTCGTCTTCCCTGTGACCCATACTGGCGTGGCCCGATGCTGCGGGAGCGGTTCTTCGTCTGGGGCCTTTCTGGTGCAGGTGCGCTTGTCATCCTGGTGCACCTGATCTTCGCGAGTGGATGGGGTCCCTGGGGGTGGGGTGTTCATCTCCTGGGCTTCTACCCCGCCTGGCTGCGCTTCGGAGTAGCAGCGACGGTCCTCTTCCTCATTCTCCCCCCTGTTGCCTGGTTCGGGACCCGGTCGCTATCGCGGCTTCCCTCCCCGAGCCTCCGGCCTCCGTACAAGCTGGCTGTCCATGCCGTCGTCGCGGCAGGCGTTCTGGGTCTCTTCTGGCTGTTCAGAGTGCAGGTGCACCTTCTCGGGGACGGGGCCCTCTGGGTCCGGGAGCTGACCGTTCCCCTCGGGCGGCTGGAAGGAGAGCCGCTGACGATCGGGCTGGTACGGCTCGTCTACGGCGCCTTGGACGGGGCCGGGGAAGCCGATGCGGAGCGGGTCTATCGTGGCCTGAGCCTCGCGTGCGGCGTGCTCTACGTCTTGATCACGTTGTCGGTTGCCCGGTGGATCGGTCGGAGCCGGGTGGAGCGGGTCGTTGCGGGCTGCCTGCTCCTGTCTCTGGGCACGGTTCAGCTGTTCTTCGGATACGTCGAACACTACGCACCGGTGACGGTTGCGGTGCTGTTCTACCTCCAGGCGGGAGTGGCTGCCCTGGAGGGGAAACGGTCGCTTGCGTGGGCGGGTGTGGCTCTGGGATTTTCGTGTGCGCTCCACCTGGTGGCCCTGGTGCTGGTGCCTTCGTTCGCCCTTCTCGCGCTGCGGCAACGAGCACTGACCCGGCTCGGGTTGTGGGCGCAGGCGGTGGCGTTTCCCCTGACCGTTGCGGTCCTCGTACTGGCCGTCGGGCTGGGATTCGGCGCCGAGCTGATCCGCCTGAGCGACACGGGTCCCCACACGGTGCCGCTGTGGAGCGGAGAGCCGCATAGCCGGCCCCACACCCTCCTGTCGGCGGTCCACATCGTCGACGTGATCAACGGCCAGCTGCTGGCCTTCCCCATAGGCCTGCCCCTGTGCCTTCTGGTTCTTGCCGGGGTCGGGGCAAGGGTCTGGTGGAGCGACCCGGCTGCGGCGTTCCTGGGGGCCGCATCGGCGGGATTCCTGGCTTTCTCGACGCTGTTCAACCCGGAGATCGGGGCCTTTCGGGATTGGGACCTGTCCAGCATCTCCGCGGTGCCCCTGGCGACGCTTGCCGCGTATCTGCTCGCGCGCCACGTCCCGCAATCGGCTCAGGGGGCCGCTGGCTGGATCGCGACCGCCGTCGCCCTGTTCCACCTGTTCCCCTGGCTAGGGGTAAACGCCGATGATCGGCGGTCGGTCGAGCGGTTCGAGACGCTGCTGGAAGGGGAATCACGCCTGTCGCTCCACGCCCTGGGGGCCTCCTACGACGAACTGAGAGGATACCACGAGCGGCAGGGAAATCACGGCGCGGCACTGAGAGCCGCCAGGCATGCCTTCCGCCTCCATCCAAGGCACGCACGGTACCTGTCGAACGTTCTGCGCCTTCTGGATGAGACGGATTCATCTGCCGCTGTCGAGACCCAGCTCCTCCAGGCGATTCGGACGGCGCCGGATTTCGTCGAGGCGCGGCTCCATCTCGCCCGGTACTATCGGAAGGCCGGCCGGTTCGAATCGGCCGTCAGGATTTGCCGCGAGGCGCTCGAGCTGGACCCGGACCAGGCGGATGCGTATGTGGAGCTCGGCACCACCCTCGACGCCCAGGGCCTGGCGAGAGAGGCCGCCGAAGCGCTGGAACAGGCGGTTGCGCTTGATGGGGAGAACGCACGGGCCCACACGCTGATCGGCGTGGTCTACGGGAAATCCGGCCGGATGGCCGAGGGTATCAAGATGCTCCAGCGTGCCGTGTCGCTGGGCCCTGACGATTCCGACGCCTGGGCAAACCTGGGGGTCGCATACCACAGTGTCGGCCGCACGTGGGACAGCGAGATGGCGTTCCGGCGTTCGCTCTCTGTGGATGCCGACAACCCCGCCGCCAAGAACGGGCTCGGAATCTATCTGAAGCGGCGGGGGGAGATCGCGCGCGCGCTGGCGCTTTTCCAGGAGGCGGCCGAGGAAGAGCCAGACCACATCCCATTCCTTCTGAACGTGGTGTCGGCGGCCTACCAAGTCGGCGATCTGCGCGCGAGCCTGGGGGCCTGCGAGCGGATCCTGGCTATCGACGCCACGAACCGGGACGCGCTCCACAACATCTGCGCCCTGTACATCGAGATGGGGCGTGAGCGGGAAGCCGAGCCCTACATCAAGCGGTACAACGCGCTGTATGGCAATCCGCCGGGCCCAAGAGGTGCCGGCAGACGATAAATACCAGTGCCTCTGAACCAGAACTCGCAGATACGCAGCCTTTCATTCCTATGCGGAGGGACAGACCCGTGAGTGCCGATCCCGCCAAGCTTCAGGCCGTAGCGAATCGCCTTCGAGCCCACAGCATCCGGGCCACGTTCGAGTCCAACTCTGGGCATCCCACCTCATGCATGTCGGCGGCCGATCTGGTGGCGGCCCTCTTCTTCGGCGTGATGCGGTTCGACCCGAAGCGTCCGGATCATCCGCAGAGCGACCGCTTCGTCCTGTCCAAAGGACATGCGGCGCCCTTGCTCTATGCGGCGTGGGCCGAAGCGGGGGCGTTCCCCGTGGAGAACCTGCTGGATCTTCGGAAGATCGACAGCGATCTGGAGGGGCACCCCACGCCGCGGCTTCCGTTTGTCGATGTGGCGACGGGCTCACTGGGCCAGGGGCTGTCCGCGGGCGCGGGCATGGCCATCAACGCGAAGTACCTGGACAAGGTGGGCTATCGCGTGTACGTGCTGATGGGAGACGGCGAGGTGGCGGAGGGCGCGGTGTGGGAGGGTGCGCAGTTCGCGAGCCACTACAAGCTGGATAACCTCTGCGCGATCGTGGACGTGAACCGGCTGGGTCAGAGCCAGGCGACGATGTCCGGGCACGATATCGGGGTGCTGACCCGGCGCTTCGAGGCGTTCGGGTGGCACGCGATCGGGATCGACGGGCACAGCTTCCCCGAGATCCAGAAGGCACTGGACGAGGCGGCGGCAACAAAGGATCGGCCCACGGCGATCGTGGCCAAGACCTACAAAGGGAAGGGCGTGTCCTTCCTGGAAGACCAGGATGGCCTGCACGGGAAGCCGTTGGCCAGCCAGGAAGAGGTCGACCGGGCGCTAGCGGAGCTTGCGCTCGACGAGGGTATTTCACTGCCGGTGAAAGCGGACCTTCCCGATCCGCTTCCCTACCCGGCGGTGGGTCAGCTGGGGCCGCCCAGCTACGGGCCGGATGACGCGGTGGCGACCCGGAAGGCCTACGGCAACGCCCTGGCCCGGCTTGGCGAGATCGATCCTCGGGTGGTGGCGCTGGACGGCGACACGAAGAACTCGACTTTTTCCGAGACCTTCATGAAGGCCCATCCTGACCGGTTCTTCGAGGGCTACATCGCCGAGCAGAACATCGTGGGCGCCGGGGTCGGGCTGGGTACCCGGGGGAAGATCCCGTTCGTGTCGACCTTCGCGGCTTTCTTCACCCGGGCGTACGACCAGATCCGGATGGCGGCGATCTCGAGGTCCAACGTCAAGATGGCGGGGTCCCACGCGGGGGTCTCGATCGGGGAGGACGGGCCCTCCCAGATGGCACTGGAGGACCTGGCCATGATGCGGGCCATACCCGGGTGCACGGTTCTATACCCGTCGGATGCGGTCTCGGCCGAGGCGTGCGTCAAGCTGGCGGCGGAGCAGAATGGAATGTTCTTTATCCGGACCTCGCGTCCGGACATGCCCGTGCTCTACCCGAACGACGAGGCGTTCGAGCCAGGACAGTGCAAGGTGATCCGAGAGGGCGAGGACGACCGGGTCACGGTGGTGGGGGCCGGCGTCACGCTGCTGGAGGCCCTGAAGGCCCACGACCTCCTGAAGGAGGAAGGGATCGCGATCCGGGTGGTGGACGTCTTCTCGGTGAAGCCCGTGGACGCGGCCGGCCTCAAGCAGGCTGCCGCTGCCACCGACGGTCAGGTGATCACGGTCGAGGATCACTACGCGGAGGGCGGCATCGGGGAGGCGGTTCAGGGCGCGCTGGACGGGTCGGGTGCGACCGTGCGCAAGCTGGCGGTCACAGGGGTACCGAGGTCGGGCAAGCCCGATGAACTGCTCGCCAAGTTCGGGATCGATGCGGGAAGTATCGTGTCTGCGGTGAAGGAGATGATCGCGTAGGGTGCGGGCAGGAGGGATGCGGCGGGAGTCAGGCAGTCGTGCGGTCCACGGATGGCCCGGGAACATAGGAAGGCGGGAACGGACGTTTCTCCCCCGGGGGCCGGGACCTACTGCCGGGATTTCGAACCAGCAGGCAGGATCCCTAGAAGATCTTGTAGCTGAGGCCGACGTTGAAGCTCTGGCGGAAGGGCTCTCCTTCAACGGACGTGATCTGCTCGAAGGCCGTCAGGTTGATCTTGTTCTCGATGAAGAAGGTGAGTGAGAAGGAGATGGTGGTCGTCAGCTTCGCGTCGATATTCCGCTGCTTCTCCGCGCGGAAGCGCTGGCTGGCGGTGAAGCTGATCTTGTTGGTGAACTCGTAGATGAAGTCCGTGGTCTGAAGGAGCATGTACTCTCGCCCG
>JASLMQ010000987.1 GCA_030746455.1 Candidatus Latescibacterota bacterium | reverse complement strand
TGGCGTTCCCCTCCAACTATGCCGTCCTCTTCATGGGAACTTGCGTCTTCACGGCGGTCTCGATCGCGGTGTTCGGCCGGCTCCGGGAACCGATCGAGCCCGTGAGGAAGCGGCTGACGCCACTCGGACAGTACCTGACGAACGGGATCGGGCTGCTCAAGACGGACCCCAACTACCGCACCCTCTGCATCGTTCAGTTCCTCTGGGCCTTCAGCATGATGGGCACGCCCTTCTACGTGCCCTACGCGATCGCCAACCTCGGGATCGGAACGGCATACGTGGGCCTGTTCGTGACCGTGATGCAATTCAGCTCGGTCGTGTCCAACGTCGTCTGGGCCTATGTGGGTCACAGCAAGGGCAGTCGGGCCCTTCTGGTCTACGGCTCCGCCCTGATGGCCTTCTCGATCATTGTCCCGCTGCTGGCCGGGGGGGTGCCGTCCCGCGCGGTGGCTCCTTTCGAGGCATGGGGAATCGGGACGGCATTCAACCTGCGCATCGCCTTCTTCGCGCTCACCTTCGCGTTCTACGGCTTTGCGACAAGCGGGATGTACACGGGAAGGATGAGCTACGTGCTCGACATCTCTCCCCCCAACCGGCGGCCCACGTACACCAGCTTCATCAACATGTTCAGCCTTCCGCAGGGCCTGTTGCCCGTGCTGGCGGGGGTGCTGGCCGCGTGGATCTCGTACCGGCCCATGTTCGTGGTTGCGCTGTTCTTCGCGCCGATATCCGTGATTGCCGCTGCTCGATTGGGAAATGTGGCGAGTGCGCGGGAGGGGTGATGTGGGCAAGAGAAGCCGGGCCTGGGGGGGCAGGCCCGGTTCGAATGCGGCAAGTTTGGCCCGGGCTCCGGGGCCTCAGCCGGCGATCTGCTCCGCAAGCTCTTCCGCGGGATAGGTGAGGATCTCCGCGAGGGTGGGATGGTAGTGAGGGATGGCGGCCAGGTCCATGACCGTGCCCCGGTAGTACATGATCGCGACGAGCTCGTGGAGGAGCTCGGAGGCATCGGGTCCCACGATGTGGCCACCCAGGATCTCGCCGGTGCGGGGGTCGCACAGGATCTTGACGAACCCGTGGGTCTCGCCCATCACGACCGACTTGCCGTGATCGTCGAAGGGGTACTTCGCCAGGAGGTAGTCGATCCCTTCCCGCTGGCAGGCCTTTTCGCCAATCCCCGCAGACGCGATCTGGGGGTCGGTGAAAGCGACACCGGCGCGCAATCGGTAGTCGATGCGCTGTTTGCGCGTGCCCTTGATTGCATTGTGTCCGGCGATCTCGCCCTGCTGGATGGCGATGTGGACGATCTCGTACTGGCCGATGCAATCGCCGGCGGCGTAAATGTGGCGGGCGCTGGTCCGCATCCGCTCGTCTACGGCAATACGTCCATCGCGGACCTCGACACCTGCGTTCTCCAGGGCAAGGCCCTCGAGATTTGGACTGCGGCCGAGGGCCTGCAGCACCAACCCGGCGGAGGCCCGCCGCTGGCGGCCGTTGTGCTCGAAATGCGCGGTGACCGTGTCGCCCTTCCGGGTGAAATGCCTCAGGCGCGTTCCGGTGAAGACCTTCATGCCCTCCTCACGAAGCCGGGCTTCGACGGGACGGGCGAGGTCCTCGTCACCGGCGCTCTGGATGTGGTCGCTTCGCTGGATCAGCGTCGTGCGCGTCCCAAGCCTGCAGTAGTGCTGGGCCAGCTCCGTGGCGACGGGGCCGCCTCCGAGCACGATCATCGACTTGGGGAGCTTGCGCAGGTCGAGGGCGTCGTCGCTGGTGATGTAGCCGACTTCTTCGAGCCCGGGGATGGGAACCCGGCTGACGACCGATCCCGTGGCGATGACGAAGCTGTCCGCCTCGACCGTCTTCGTGCCGGCCCGCAGGCGGCGCGGGCCCTGGAAACGGGCCTTGCCGCGGAATAGGGTGAAGCGAGGGCTCTTGAGCTGCTCGGTCCGGTAGTCGGCGAAACCCCTGATGAGGGTCTTCTTGCGGTCGTTGATTGCAGCGACGTTCGCCCTTAGGCTTGATGCGCCGAGCCCGAACTCCTTCGCGCGCTTCATGAGGGACATGATCTGGGATGACCGCAGCAGCGTCTTCGAGGGCATGCAGCCGCGCAGGATACACAGGCCGCCCAGCGGTCCCCTGTCGACGATGGCGACCCGGGCTCCCTTGTCGGCCGCGGTGCGAGCGGCGGCGTAGCCGGCGCTCCCTCCGCCGATAACGGCAACATCATAGTTCATCTGCTCTGCCTCCCTTGTGTCTCCTTTTGAGCTCTGCGCCCAAAAGATAGGGGAGGGACACCCTCAGGCAAGCGCAAAGTAGTCCTTGACGAGCGGCAATCGACCGAAGGCATCGCTTAGCCGGGACACGCGCATGGCAACCGATGAGACAGTCGAGGCCCACCCGGGCGACTACCGTGGCGTCTGGTACTGCTCCGGCCGGGCCAACCTGCTCCCGGGAAAGACCTACGTCTATTCCGGCCCGATGGCCACCTACTGCGCGTGGCACCGCCCGATGGCGGTCTACGCCCCGGAGGTCCGGTCCACGTTCTTCGTCTTCGGGAATGCGGACAACGCGCCGACCATTGGTCGGTACGACCATGCCATTGGACTCTTCCTCGAGCCCGTCGTCCTGGGCTCGAACCCCGATGGGGACGCGCACCGGAACCCCACCCTTCTCGTGGACGAGACGGGTCATCTCACCGTGTTCTACGGGGCCCACGGCCACCCCACCCGGATACTCAGGTCCTCCAGACCGTTCGATATCTCGGTCTGGGCGACCCGGCCCAAGATCCCGCAGACGACCTATCCCCAGCCGTGGCAGCTTTTGCCCGGGCAGCTCTTCGTGTCCTACCGCGGGGGCAAGATAAGCCAGGAGCCCGGTTGGCGGTTCCAGCGGTCGTCCGATGGGGCGCGATCGTGGTCGGAGCCAACTGACCTGGTGGCCTTCCCCGGGTGCTCGATCTATGCGGTGACGGTGGCCGAATCGGACGCTTTCCCCAGGAAGGTGCACATCGCGTGGTCCCGCCTGGGCGGCGGCAGCGAGCAGGAGGTCCGCACCAAGCATCTCTGGGCGAGGCGCTACCACATCTACTACGCGACGTCCGACGACGGGGGGGAGACCTGGCGGAGGAGCGACGGTTCCCGTTACGACCTCCCGATCGTGGAGGAGACGGCCGAACGGATCTACGACTGCGGCACCCGTGGGGTGTGGCTCAAGGACATCCAGGTCGACCCGTGCGGCGGACCGTGCATCCTGTTCAACGACGCCGATCCGTTCACCTACGAAAGCGAGTGGAAGGTGGCCCGACTCGAGAGCGGGAACTGGGCCTTCTCGGATGTGACGACGAGCGATCACATGTACGACGACGGGGGCCTCGTGATCCTGGGGGCGGACGACTACCGGATCTACGCCCCCACCACGGCCACACAGCCCGGCGAGGACGGCGGGGAGATCGAGGCCTGGCAGTCGAGAGACGGCGGCGCGACCTGGAGGCATCTGGAGAGCCTGACGCGCCGCTCGACCTATTCGCACAACAACGTGAAGGTCGTGTACAACCACGAGTAGAGCCCAGGCGATTTTCGGATCTTCTGGAGCTACGGCGATTCCGTCGAGCCCCCGGAGACGAGAGAGGTGAGCATGTACTGCTACGGCGAGGCCCGCGAGAGGCCCGTGCCGATCGCGGACGCGATGAGGGAGGACGCTTCCTCCAGCAGACGCACGGCACAGAGGAACGTACCGATCACGCGCGCGAGAGGGGAGGACGTATGAAGCTTGTGACCTACGAACAGGATGGCAGCCGGAGATTCGGCGCCCTTCGGAACGACGGCATCGTCGACCTCACAGCCAACTATCCCGATGCCGTGGCCTTTCTCGAGGCCGGCGATGAGGCCTCGGCGCGGTCGGCGGTCGACAGCGCGGCGGGCACGGTACCGCTCGATCGCGTGAAGCTGTGCACGCCCGTGCCGAACGCGAGGAAGCTCGTGTGTGCGGCGAGCAACTACTCGGAGCACATCCGGGAAGGCGGCGGTGAGTTCCCCGGGAAGGAGCGGATGACCCCGTGGATCTTCCTCAAGCCGGCGTCGACAACGCTGATCGGACCGGGGGACCCGATCGTCCTGCCTCCCAGTGCGACCCAGGTGGACTGGGAGTGCGAGCTGGCGGCCGTGATCGGCAAGCCGGCGAGCTCCGTCTCGGCCGACGAGGCCCTGGATCACGTGGCCGGGTACACGATCGTCAACGACATCTCCGAGCGGTCGCTTCGCGTCGACATCGACCGCGAAGACCGCGAGTGGGACCCCTTCTTCGACTGGCTTCAGGGGAAGTGGTTCGACACCTTCGCGCCGGCGGGGCCATGCCTGGCGCTCAAGGACGAGATCCCCGATCCCCAGGGCGTCCACATCACGTTGTCCGTCAACGGGGAGACCAAGCAGGACGGCAGCAGCGCGCAGATGATCCACACCGTTGCCGAGCTGGTTGCCTGGTCCTCGCGGATGATGACGCTGGAGCCCGGCGACATCGTGGCTACAGGAACCCCCTCGGGCGTGGGGTCGGCCAGCGGGCAGTTCCTTCAGCCGGGCGATGAGGTGGTGTGTGAGATCGAGGGCATTGGCGTCCTGCGCAACCCCGTGGTGAAGGGCTGACCCGAACTACCAGAACCGGAACTACGAAAGACGCGAAAAGCGCGAAAGTGAAGCGGGCGGGCGGAACAGACGATGTCGATGCAGACACTGTGGAAACGGGACGGGGGATACGGCGAGGTGCTGACTATTGCCGTGCCTCTGGTCCTCAGCACCGGATCGTGGAGCATCCAGCACTTCGTGGACCGGGTGTTCCTGACCTGGTACAGCCGCGATGCGCTAGCAGCCGTCCTGCCCGCGGGCATGCTGAACTTCACTTTCGCGAGCTTCTTCATCGGCACCACCGCCTACGTCAACACCTTCGTCGCGCAGTACTCCGGAGCCGGCCGTCCCAGGCGGGTGGGCCCGGCCGTGTGGCAGGGGATCTACTTCGGCCTGATCGCCGGCGTTCTCATGATCGGCCTGATCCCCTTCTCGGAGACCTTCTTCCGATGGGTCGGGCACGATCCGGATATCCGGTCGCTCGAGACCTCCTACTTTCGGATCTCGTGCCTGGGCGGACCGACCATCGTGGGGCCGGCGCTCGCGGGCTTCTTCAGCGGCCGCGGCAAGACGATGGCGGTGATGTGGGTGAACTTCGTCGCAACGGGCGTCAACATCGTCCTCGACTATGCCTGGATCTTCGGCAAGTGGGGGTTCCCTGAATGGGGGATCGAGGGCGCGGCGGCGGCCACGGTGGTGTCCCGGTACACCTCACTGGCCATCTATCTGGTGATCATCTCGCTCCCGAGGTTCCGCGAGACCTACAACACGCTGGGGGGATGGCGGCCGGACCGGGCCCTCTTCAGACGCCTGGTGCGCTTCGGCGTGCCCAACGGCGTGCAGTTCATGCTCGAGATCCTCGGCTTCTCCATCTTCGTTCTGCTGGTGGGTCGACTGGGCGAGGTCGCACTGGCGGCGTCCAACGTGGCGTTCAACATCAACACGCTGGCCTTCCTCCCCATGATCGGCCTGGGGATCGCGGTATCCACGATGGTGGGGCGATACCTCGGGCAGGACCGGGCCGACCTGGCAGAACGGAGCGTGTGGTCCGCCGTGCACCTGGTCGTCCTGTACATGGGATCGATGGCCTTGGGCTATGTGCTCGTTCCCGACCTCTTCATCTACCCCTTCGCGTCCCGGGCGGATCCGGAGACGTTCGGGCCGGTGCGCGAGCTGGCCATCGTGCTGCTGAAGTTCGTGGCCGTGTACTGCGCGTTCGACGGCCTCTACATCGTGTTCTCCGCCGGGGTCAAGGGGGCTGGCGACACCCGCTTCGTGATGCTGACGGCCACGGCCCTCTCCTGGCTGACGATGGTCCTTCCGACCTATATCGCGTGCGGGATCTACGGCAAGGGGCTTTTCGTCGCTTACCTCTTCATCACGACTTACATCACACTTGCCGGCATCATCTTCTACCTGCGGTTCCGCGGCGGCAAGTGGAAGTCCATGCGCGTGATCGAGGCCGCGCCGCCGCCGGCTGTTCCGGTTGGGGAGGATCCCGATTTGCCAGTAACTTGAGGAGCAGCCATCAGCCATCAGCCGTCAGCTAACAGCTGTCAGCAGAACCGGCGCGCCGCGCACGATCGCGCGCATGCGTGGAAGTCGCCTTCTGGCGCAACCATTGATCTGGTTCAGCTGACAGCTGAAGGCCGACAGCTGAAAGCTGGCATTCTGGATGCCCTGCTGGAGTCCGGATGCGTCTCGATCTGGTACTGATATAAGGAGAAGCAAATGACCAAGGTTCTAATGTCCGTCGGTCGCGATGTCCACCGATTCTTCCGTCCCGGCAAGATCGACGAGCTGAAGTCCCTGGTTGATCTGACCATACGCAACGGCCTGGCGAACGAGGAGGCGGTCTACTCCGCCGCGATCAGCGATACCCAGGCCGAGATCGTGGTCACTGGATGGGGGAGTCCTCTGCTGACGGTGAAGGTGATGGAGGAGAACCCGCAGCTGAAGTACATGTGCCATCTCACCGGCGGCGTGCGCTCCAACGTGTCGCGAGAGGTGATCGAGAATGGCCTCATCGTGACCAACTGGGGAACCCTGATCGGGCCGACCGTGGCCGAGGCGGCCCTGCTGGGGATGCTGTCCAGCCTGAGGCGCACCACGCAGGTGACGTTCGACATGCATCGGGACGGGGGCTGGAAGGACGCCGAGACGCGGGTGGAGAGCCTTCTGTACCAGCGCGTGGGCCTGCACGGGTTTGGGCAGGTGGCGCGCAGCCTGGTCGAGATGCTCAGGCCGTTCCAGTGCGAGATCTCGGCGTACGATCCCTACCTGCCCGACGAGGTCTTCGAAGCGCACGGGGTGAAGCGGGTGGGCGATCTGAAGACGCTCTACGCAGAGAACTACGTGATCTCGATTCATGCCCCCAAGGTCGACGAGACCTACCACAACGTGAATGCGGAGGTCCTCTCCGGCATGCAGGACGGGGCCGTGCTGGTGAACACCGCGCGCGGCGCCGTGATCGACACCGAGGCCCTGATCGCCGAGCTGAAGACGGGTCGCATCTATGCTTCGCTCGACGTCTACGAGCAGGAGCCCCTGGCGAAGGACTCGCCGCTTCGGGGCATGATGAACTGCCACCTGACCTACCACACGGCAGGCCCCACGCAGGATCGGATCGTGGATATGGGCGACCTGGCGGTGGAGAACGTGAGACGCTTCATCAACGGTGAGGCTGTTGAGCACGTGGTCACGGTCGACCAGTACGATCGCATGACCTAATAAGATCAAGACCCTATCACCGATGGATCCCGGCTTGGCGCATACCGGGACAGGCACATATGGACACCGATGGAGAGACACTGAGGGCCGAGGGATCGAGGTTGGAACGAAGTCCAGGTAGGATCGGCTGGTGGTGGACCAAGGCGAACCTTCAACTCACCAACGGTAAGGCCTCACCTGAAGTGCGGTGCCTCAACTGAACTGCTCGTCGTCTGCCGACCTGGCACAAGATCGGTCCCTGCCCGCAACCGCCGGGTTCGGGTGCCCCTTCATCAGTGTTAGTCTGTGTTCATCGGTGGTTCCGCTCTTTTTGTCTTTGACGGGGGAGTGTCAGATGAAGATTACGAACGCGGAGGTGTGGACAGTTGTCGTGCCGACGATCCCGGGGCGGGTGCACAGCGTGGAGCACGGGGCTGCCGGGTGGGACGAGGTGCCCAAGCACATCATCCGGCTGAACACGGATGACGGCCTGCACGGACTGGGCGAGACGGGACGCGGGTGCCCTCTGGAGCAGGTGCACGAGGGCGCGAAGCGGCTGGAGGGCCGGGATCCCCTCAAGCTGAGCCTCCAGCACATCTTCACGGATGCCGCGGCCCACCGCCGGGGGGGAACAGGGACCCGGGATTGGGAGGGCATGGGCGGGTGGCAGACCGGACCGGCCTACGAGGCGTTCGAGATGGCGGTCTACGATATCGTGGGGAAGGCCCTGGGGCTGCCCGTTCACGCGCTGCTGGGCGGGGCCTACAGAGACCGGGTGCCAGCCGATTACTGGATCGGCCACCAGACACCCGCGGACTCCGCGAAGAATGCCAGGATCGGCTACGAGCGCGGTTTCCATGGGGTGAAGATGAAGTGTACGTCCGACGAGCCGATGGTGGACCGGATCCGCGCGATCCTGGAAGCGACGGATGCGGCCTTCAAGTGCACGGTGGATCCCAACTGCCGGTTCTACCGGCCGGCGGAGGCGATCGCCCTGGCGAAAGAGTTCGAGGCACTCGGCAACGTGGGCGTGCTGGAAGACCCGATGGCGAAGTGGAACCTGGACTGGTACCGGCAGCTTCGCGCGGCAACCACCATTCCCGTGGCCCTGCACCTGGGCAATCCGCACGACATCATCACCGCCATCAAGGCCGAGGCCGTGGACTACATGAACCTGGGCGGCAGCATGTATGGCTTCGTGAAGAACGCCGCCATCGCCGACGCGGCGGGGATCCCGATCTGGCACGGGTCGGGAAACGACCTGGGGATCATGGAGATGTCGTACCTGCACGCGGCCAGCGTGCCGCGGAACTGCGTGCTTCCAAGCGACTTCGTGGGGAGCTGGACGCGCGAGGACGACCTGATCGTGGACGGACTGACCTTCGAGGCCGGCCACGCCGTGGTGCCCGAGATCCCCGGGATGGGTGTGGAGCTCGACTTGGACGCGGTGGAGAAGTACCAGGTAGGGTAGGGAGCCCCGGAGGGGCGGTAGTGAATAGCCTGGGGCGTCAGCCCCAAGAATTGCGCGGAACAAGGCGTCAACTAGCCCTGGAAGGGCGACGCGGATTCGGACTTGCACCGGACGCACCTCTTGTATTACGTTAGGGTCTGGCACCGCAGCTCATTCCCCAGAATTCTCAGCCGTCCATATCTCCCCGGCTGCTTCCAACTGTCTCCCTCCTCCGACACCCTCCGCTTCCCCCCAAGATAAGGGACCACGCCATGCCCAACGACGCCACCCAACAGGGACGGCTGCCGACACTCCACGTCGAGGCCGACTCGATCCCGCAGGCCCACTTCCGCGCGATCAAGGCCGTGTGGGAGAACGGGCTCGAGATCCGGACCGAATACGACCGCAGGAACGCCGACGGCTCCTACCTGGATCCGCCCAGCCGCGATGCGCGCGTGCTGATCGAGGTGAAGGACCCCTTCGCGCAGCCGCGGTATCCCGCTACGTCGTTCTGCGAGATCGGGACCTACATCGCCGAGATTATGGGTGCGAAGGACCACATGGTCGTCCCCATGGCCCAGCTCAAGGACGCCATCGAAGGAGAGCTGGGCGCGACCGAGTGGCCCTACACCTACCACCAGCGGCTGTTCGACCACCCCGATGTGAACGGGGAGACGGTCAACCAGATCGAGATGGCGATCGATCGGGTGGCGCAGACGCCCTACACCCGCCGGGGTGTGGCCACCACCAACGTGCCCAATGTCGACCCCTTCCTCACCGAGGACGTGCCCTGCCTTCGCGAGGTCCAGCTCCGCTGCCCCGAGGATGCGGACGGGAACCTGGTGCTGAACATGAACACGTCCTGGCGCTCGCGGGACCTGTTCAAGGCCTGGGCCGACAACGTCATCGGGATCACGTATATGCACAGCGCGTTGGCGCGGGATATCGAGACCAAGGCGGGGCGGCCCGTGAAGGTCGGCAGCTACGCGGACTACAGCATGAGCCTGCACATCTACGGGCAGGATTTCACGCTGGTGGGCGGGGACGAATCGCAGGGGATCAAGAGCTTCTTCGACAACTTCGACGAGGAGGCCTACATCGCGCGCTCGTTCACCAGCGAAGATGCGGCCGAGATGCTCGTGCTGCCGCAGCTGAAGGGCCTGCTGACCGAGGAGCAGATCGCGCAGTGGGGCTTCACCGAGGCGTCCATCGACATCATCGAGGGGCTGATCAGCGATATCGAGGAGGGAAGGACGCTGGCCTGACCCGATAGAAGCGGGTCACCACGGAACACACCCAAACCGCGGGTTCTCATCTGGCAAACCGGCCGCGAGGCGGGGACGCAAAGCTGCGGATCTTGGTCAGACAGACGGGGTAGATGGGGTAGGGATCATACACGGGTAGGGCCGGTCTGAACAAGATAGCCGCACCGCCGAAGATGAGCCCATGGTGGTGCGGTTTCTCTACGCCCTGGTGTTTGGGCCTGGTAACAAATACCCGCAGTGAGTCGACCTGCATCTTTCTTCAGCCGAGGTATCTGACATGACCAGAAGGGCGCCATCCCTGATTCTGTTTGTTGTGTTCCTGGCCTGTCCTGCCGAGCTGAGACCCCAAAACCGCCGCCGCCGTCGACTTCGACGGCAGCGGAAAGGTCGGTTTTGCGGACTTCGTGGCCCTTGCGGGCGCATTCGGGTCGACGGAAGCGACGTACGACCTGGACGGGAGCGGGAAGGTGGACATCGGGCAGCGCGAGAGCGGGGTGCAGGTGGGACGATGGGGGAGGCCCTACCAGATCACCCGAATCTGCCCCCAGTCGCGAATCCGTCGATCCTTGGTGATGATGGGGATCCCGTAGGTGAGGCAGGTTGCGGCGAGGAATGGGTCAACGGGGTCCGCGTGGAATTCCCCGGGCAGGCGAGTGGCGAGGACGGCCACCTTTGGGTCGATGGGCAGCAACCTGACCTTCGGTTGCTGTAGCGCAGCATCGATCCAGTCCTGCACGTCTATCGAGAAGCCGATTCGCTGCTTCGCTACGAGCATCGCCACCTCCCAACAGGAGATGATGCTGACGGCCAGATCGTCCGCCTTCGCAACTGCTTTGGAGGCCGCCCGGGAGAGATTCGGCGACTCTGTGACGTGCCAGATCCAGGCGTGGGTGTCGAGAAGGATCACAGCTTCGCCTCCCATTCGACCTCCACGGGATCGACGATGTCCCGTTCGAAGACGACTGTGCCTTTCAGCGGGTTCTCCCCAGGGGCGGAGTCTGCCACCATTGGGATCACCTGAGCCAGGGGCTTTCCATGTTTGGTGACGACCAGAGTCTTATGCGTATCAGCGACCTCTGCCAGCAGTGACAGGCAGTGGGTCTTGAACTTACCGGCGGGGACCGTCTTCATCTCGGAGTCTCCTCGGAGAAATAGGACCATGTTTAAAGACCATGGTCTCAAATTTAGGTCATAACTGTAGCCGTGTCAAGATCCAAAGGGGACTGCGTGCGTCGCCAGTCTGGGAATGTGGCGGAGCTGCAAACCGCCCTCCTCCGACCCCACTTGACAAGGCCTGCCCGCGGCCGTATCTTCGGAAACAAAGTAGAGAGATTTCAAGGGATTACACAGGTTCTGGGCCGTCATCACCATCGGGGGATCGGAGAAGGCGGAGTTGAGTCAGAGGATCCATCGCATCGGCGCAGTCGCCGTGCTGGCCATCTCCTTCGGGGTGTACCTGAAGACGGTTGCGCCGACGCTCTCTTTCTGGGACTGCGGTGAGTTCATCGCATGTTCCTATTCCCTGGGGATACCGCATCCGCCCGGGTCGCCGCTCTATCTGCTCTTAGGGCGGCTTTTCACGTTCCTGCCCATCGGGGTGGACCCCGCCTTTCCGGTGAACCT
>JASLMQ010000986.1 GCA_030746455.1 Candidatus Latescibacterota bacterium | reverse complement strand
TTGACGAGGGGGAGGGGCTACTCACCCCTCTCTACTCTACCGTTTTCCGTCGTTCCTGGGGTTGGGGGCTAACGGTAATCATGCTGGCCGCCCACATCGGCGTACTCAATCGATTCGCCTTGACTTCGCCCGACATGAGTATATACCATTGCCCGGTCTGTCAACCGCAATCGAAGGGACGCCTCCAGGGACAAGGCCATGGCCGACACTCCCCTCATCGCCGGCATCGACTTCGGCACGACGAACACCAAGGCCCTGGTCTTCGACCCGACCGGCCGTATCGTGTCCCAGGCGAGCGTTCGCACCCCCACCCACCGGCCGAGGCCGGGCTGGGCACACTACCGCCCCGACGAGCTGTGGGATGGCGTCGTGCAGGTCCTGCGCGGGGCGATCGGGAGACTCCAGCACCCCAAGGCCATCGTGAGCGTCGCGGTGGCCAGCGTGGGCGAAACCGGGGTGCCCATCGATTCCCGCGGCGAGCCCACGTACGATGCCATCGCGTGGTTCGATCAGCGCACGGAGTCGCAGGCGGAGCACCTGGAGCGCACGGTCGGCAGCGACCGATTCCACGCCCTCACGGGCCTTCCCGTCAAGCCCATCTTCGGCCTGTGCAAGATGCTCTGGCTCAAAGAGCACGAGCCCGACGCGTTCGCTCGCACGGCCGCCTGGCTCAACGCCGCCGACTACATCGCCTACCGCCTGTGCGGCACCCCGGCAACCGACCACTCCCTCGCGTCGCGCACCCTCGCCCTGGACCTCCATCGCCTTCAATGGGCGGAGGACGTGGTCTCGGAGGCCGGCATTCCCTCTTCCCTCCTCGCGCCCCTGGTCGCCAGCGGGACGCCACTGGGAAATGTGCTGCCTGAAATGGCAACAGAGACCGGACTGCCCACCAGCGCTCAGGTCGCAGCGGGGGGACACGATCACATCTGCGGCGCCCTTGCGGTTGGGGTCACGGAGCCCGATACGCTGCTGGATTCGCTGGGCACCGCCGAGGCCCTGTGCATTCCCCTGAACAGCCTGCCGATCGACACCGGGATCATCCACGACGGATACAGCCTGGGCGCGCACGTGGTTCCGGGACGCTATTACGTGCTGGGCGGGATCTACACCTCGGGCGCCAGCATCGAGTGGTTCCGCGACGCGCTGGGGGGCGATGCGGAGTACGAAGAGCTGATCGCCGAGGCCGGGGAAGTACCTCCGGGAAGCCTGGGCGCCTGCTTCCTGCCCCATCTACGCCTGGGGAACCCGCCCCACAACGATCCCCTCTCGCGGGGCGCCTTCATCGGCCTGACGCCTGACGTCTCTCGCGGCGGGCTCTTCCGGGCCCTCCTCGAGGGACTGGCGTTGGAGTACCGCTACCTCATCGAGGGCCTTGTCCCCCATCTGGAGAACACGGTGCCCACCCGGATCGTGTCCATCGGCGGCGGCACACGCAACGCCCTGCTGATGGGGATCAAGGCGTCGGTACAGAACCGCACCATCACGGTCGCCGAGGTCGACGAGGCGGTCGCGCTGGGGGCGGCCGTCCTGGGCGGGCTCGCGGCCGGCGTCTATTCCGACGTACCCTCGGCCCTCTCGCAGCTGCGCATCGACCAGACCCGCGTCGATCCCGTGCCCGAGATGGCCGAGCTGTACGAGACCCGGTATCAGGAGGTCTTCCGCCATCTCTATTCGACCCTCCGCCCGCTGCACCGCACGCTGGCACAAAGCCACGGCCAGGCCTGACCCTACTGCACCCGTGTTAGTGCCTCTCTACTCACCCCAATCGATCCCGGACTCAGCCAAGGTCCCGCGCCCATGATCTTCTTTCAGGCCATCCTCCCCCTCTTCGTCCTGATGGGCATGGGATACCTTCTCGGACGGACCCGAGGAAGCGATCCCGGCTCCCTTTCCGACGTCTGCATCTACATCCTCATCCCCATCCTGATGTTCGCCTCGCTGGTGCGGGCGCCCCTCTCCGGAGTGGCCTTCCTGCAGGTCGCCGTCTGGACCTTCGGACTCGTTTTCGTCCACTGGCTCGGCGCGTCGCTCGTCGGCCGGCTGCTTGGATGGGACCGACCGACCACCAGCGCGATCACGCTCACGCTTTCGAGCGTCAACACGGCCAGCTACGGCCTCCCCATCGCCCTGTTCGCCTTCGGCGATCAGGCCCTGCCCGTCGCAAGCCTGCTGGTGGTTCTCAACAACATCAGCCACAGCTCCTTCAGCGTCTACTTCGCCGCCGGCGGGCGCCAGAGCCCACTCGGTTCGTTCGTGAGCATCTTCCGGCTGCCCCTGATCTATGCGGTGCTCCTCGCACTGTCCCTCAACCTGCTCCACATCGGATTGCCCGATTGGCTGGTGGAGGTCGCCCTCCTCGTCGGCAAGGCAGGCCCCCAGGTTGCCGTCGTCGTCCTGGGGGTACAGCTCTCGTCGCTCTGCCTGGGGGGCGTGGGGGCTTCTCACCTTGCCGCGGGAGTCGTGGCCAGGTCTGTCGTAGGCCCCGCGTTCGGGATCGGACTCACCGTCTTGCTTGGCGCCGAAGGCATCGTCCGCGATGTTCTTCTCCTCTACTCCTGCCTGCCCGCCGCAATCAGCTCCCTCCTCCTGGCGGTCGCTCACGGCTCGCGCCCGAATCTGGTCGGCGCGATCATCCTCTACTCCACGCTGTTGAGCCCCATCACGATTACCGTCTTGCTCGTCCTCATCGGGAGCTAGGATCGTAGCGCAGGTCGGTCAAGCCGCGCCCGGCCATTCGGAGGGCCATCCCCTCGACCGGCCCGCCTTGACAGGATCGCGCAAACGCCTATCTTCCTTCCTCACGTTCGACCCGACATGGCAACGAGACTCACCCCTTGACCCATAAAAGCGGACCGAGGAGAGCCGATGGATACCCTCAACATCTGTCTGGTGGGATATGGCGGAATCGCCGAACACCACGCACAGGCGCTAGCCCAGATCGACGGCGTGGCGCTGCACACGATTGTGGGCCGTCGGGCCGATCCGGCCGAGGCGTTCCGGAAGAAGATGGGCTTCGAGAAGGTCACCACGAGCTACGAGGATGCCCTTGCGGATGCGGACACGGACGCCGTGGTGATCGCGTCTCCCAGCGAGCTACACTACGAGATGACGGCCGGGGCCCTCGAAGCGGGGAAGGACGTCCTGGTGGAGATTCCGCTGGCGATGTCGCACGAGGGGGGCAGACGCCTGGTCGGCCTCGCACGGAAGACCGGACGCAAGGTGCTGGTCGCCCACAGCCGGCGGTTTGCCGGGTACGGCCGGTTCCTGAAGGACTACATCGGTTCCGGCGAGGCCGGAGCGGTCCATCTGCACCAGAACCATCAGTTCTGGTTCCGCCACGAGAACGTCGGCTGGACGGGATACAGGCGGAGCTGGGTGGACGACGTGTTGTTCCACCACGCCTGTCACCAGGTCGACTTCTCCCTCTGGGTCATCGGAGCGCCCGTACGGCGGGTGAGGGGGGAACTCTCGCCCCTGCACCCGAAAACCGGCACCTCGATGGACGTAAGCATGCTCATCCGCTACAGCAACGAGGCCATCGCCTCGATCGGCCTGTCGTACAACTCGCCGAAGGGCGTCAAGGAGAACGTGTTCGTCTGCGAGCGAGGGACGATCACGATAGCCGGGAACTCGGTGATGCTCAACGGCGAGACGATCTACGAAGACTCGGGCGAGTGGGAGAGCAGAGTCCTGGTGCAGGACAGGGAGTTCGTGGAGGCGATCAGGAAGGACAGGCAGCCGAGCTGCAACGCCGAAGACGCCCTCCCGGCCCTGGCCGTGCTCCAGCAGGTCTACGACCAGATGGTCACGATGGAAGGCGAGGACAAGTACCGCCGCAGATGGGGGCTTTGATGTCCCTTCCGTCGGTGTGCCCCAGGAGAGCCGCTTACTCCCCGCCGGCTGCGTCGATCGCCTCGGGGACATATTCTGGACGCGGAGGCGAAAAGACGTCGATCACCATAGCGTCCTCGAGTACCCGCGATCGGTGGCGTTCGTTCGAGGGGAAGTGGAAGAAGGTCCCCTCTTCGAAGACCGTGCGGTCTTCCGCCGCGCCAATGAAGAACTCGATGCGTCCCCTAATGACATAACCCATTTGTTCCTCAGGATGGCTGTGGGCCTCGAATTCGGCCCCGGCCCCCACTTCGTAGCGGGTCACCATGAGGTTCCTGCCTGTGACGGTCCGCCGTCTGGCCAGGTCCGATAAGACCTCAGCAGGGACCTCGCTGCTGTGCACGACCCTCGCCATGTCCTTGAGCTCCTTCCCTAAGGGTAGTCGGTTCGCGGAAGCCCCACAGGAGTCAGGCCCCCGCTAGGCGGGCAGCTCGACGATCATCCCTTCGCGCGCCGACCGGTACGCCCCCTCGATGGCCTCCAGGTTGCGCAGCCCGTCCATCCCGCTCGCGAGGGCCTCTCCCCCCTCGGTCACACACCGGCAGAACTGGGCCAGCAGACCCGAGTAGTAGTCCGGGAACTCCGCCGGCCGGGACTCCTGTCCTTCCTCGGTCACCAACGTCAGCTCCTTCCCCAGCAGCAGCGTCCCTTCGGTCCCGTAGATCTCGAGCACATTACCCGAAAAGGGCACCGCATAGGTCGTCACCAGCACGCCGTGGACGCCCGACTCGAATCCCACCAGAGCGGTGGCGGTTTCCTCCACAG
The DNA here is from genome assembly GCA_030746455.1 of Candidatus Latescibacterota bacterium. Next base: position 1,808 of record JASLMQ010000986.1, on the reverse strand, counting down.
GGTACCCGAATACGGCCGATGACCCCAGGCACGCGATCCGTCTGAGGTCTCCCAGCAGGAAGCGGAACAGGTCCAGATAGTGGGACCCCACATCCGCCATGGATCCCCCTCCTCCCTTCTCGGGATCCAGCCGCCACTCCCCTTCCTTCCGGGGGGTCCACTTCGCAAGGTGCGCGCGGATCTCCACGATCTGACCGAGCCGGCCTGCCTCCAGCATGGCCTTCACCTCGTGGTAGATTGGCCAGCCGCGAAGTACGAAGCAGAGCTCCAGATGTACGCCCGCCTCGTCGCACGCGGCGATCATTTCCCGGCACTCGTCCGATGACATAGCCATCGGCTTCTCGCACAGCACGTGCTTGCCCCGGCGGGCGGCCCCCAGCACGTGGTCTCGGTGCAGGTAGTTCGGGCTCGACACATAGACCGCGTCGATCTCCGAGTCATCCAGCAGCGGCTCCACCTGGTCGTACCATCGTTCCGCCCCGAATTGGCCGGCTAGTTCCTCGGCTCGGCCCAGATCCCGAACCATCAGCGCTGCCAGCTCGGACTGCGGATTCGCCTGTATCGCCGGCATCACTCTGCGCTGCGCCACGCTGCCGGCCCCGAGTATGCCCCATCTGACGCTCACTTTTGCCTCCCGCCTTCCTTAGCTGCGATCCAGATCGACCACCCGACGCTCTTCCATCGCCCTGTCGGCGGCGAAGCCGATCAGATGCCCGTTGATCGAGTCCTCGATGCGCGTGCAACCCAACGAGACGGGCTCGTCTCGAACCAGCCTCACGAAGTCGCCAGCCAGCCGCAGGTCGCCCCCTCCGTGTCCGCCGAAGGCCCCGTGCATGTCGCCTCCCTCCTTCAGGTCCACGACCTCCTCGGAGTACTCGTGCCCGGGCCTGGGGTCGATGTGACGCACGACGAACGTGCTGTCCTCGAAGACCCCCTCGATCTCACCGATGGTCCCGATCAGATGGATCTTCCGCGACGGTCGTGAGGTTCCCCCCACCAGGTTGTGCGTTGCCGTGCTGCCGTCGGCGAACTCGATGGCCACAGACTGGTGGTCCACCACGTCGTTGTCGCACTTCCACGCGCACCGCCCGTAGGGATTGGTCCCCTTCAGCGACTCGATCTTCTGCTCGATCGTCGGGTTCTCGATATGCTCCAGGGTGTCCCAGACGTAGAATCGCCACCGCTCCGGATGGTCGATGTACTGCTTCTTCGCCGAGTACAGGCAATCGGGCTCGATCTCACAGTCCACGAGGCATCGCGTCCCCGCACCTTCGGGTGCCTTTTCGGGTCGGAACTGCATGATCCCACCGAAGCTCGAAACAGCCGCCGGTTCCACGCCGCTCTTCATCCAGGTGATCAGATCCAGATCGTGGCAGCATTTGGCGATCAGCATCGACGAGTGGCATAGGTCCTTGCGGTTCCACTTCCCCCGCACGAATCCCACGCTCATGTGGTGGTAGCTGACGTGCTCGACCGTCTGGAGGTTGATGATCTCCCCGATCGCCCCGTCGGCGACCCGCTGGCGCACGGCCGCGTAGAAGGGCGCGTAGCGCAGCACATGACAGACCATCAGCTTCCTTCCGAGCGCCTGACACGCGTCGGCCAGCTGCCACATCTCGTCCTCGTTGGTGGCGAAGGGCTTCTCCAGCAGGATGTCATAGCCCGCCTCGAGCAGCGGAAGCGATGTGGGCACGTGCTGGTGGTCCATCGTCCCGTTGATCACCGCCTCGGCGATCTTCGGCCCCGCCGCCAGCTCCTCGGCCGTCTCGTAGCAACGGTCTGCCGACAGGCCGTAGCGCTCGGCCACC
>JASLMQ010000985.1 GCA_030746455.1 Candidatus Latescibacterota bacterium | reverse complement strand
AGGTCCTCGCAAGGCCCTCTTCCACCACAACGGCCTCTGGCGTGAAGAACTCGCCGGCGTCGACCTCCGCGAACGGTTCGGCCTCGAGCGTCCTCCGCAGATAGTCGATCGCCCCCACCCCGACGCTGCCCATTGCGGGCCATGCGGCCAGTAGGGTCGGTCTGAAGACCTCCCCCGTGATATCCCTGTCAACCCTGAGCTCCAAGGAAACGCCCTCCTCCCCCTCACCCGTGACCGCTACCGGAGCCCAAGCTCCCGCAACGTCGAGTCCATCATGTTGAACGCGATTTCGGCCTTCTCCATACGCATATGGGGAAAGGTCTCGACGGACACATACCGATCGTACCCTGCGACGCCCAAAGCCTCCGCGAAGGTCCGGAAGTCCAGCTCATCGCCCTCCTCCCCCGGGATCAGGAACCCGCTGTAGGGATACATGCCCCGCACGCCCTTGACGTGACAGTGGGCCGTGATCGCCCCGAGCTCCCGGGTCGTCCGCCCGATGTCAGCCCCCAGATGGTAGAAGTTGGTGATGTCGTTGAGCGAACGCAGGTGAGGAGATCCCACGTGCCGGATCAGAAGCGGGACCTTGTTCGGCGAGTCGATGATGTTCGACTCGTGGTTGTGGATGTTCATGGTCAGGCCCAGCTCACCCGCCCGCCGGCAGAGGGGCTTCAGAGCCTCGATCAGGACCTTCCACGCATGGGGATCGCCCTTCTGCGACCAGCCGCTGAGGAAGTTGACGCCTCCCGCGCCGATCTCGACGGCAACGTCCTGAAGGAGCGAGTAGAACCGCACCGCCTCGTCCTGATCGTCGTCGGCCATCGCCATCAGGTTCGGTGCCGTGAAGGGGTTGATCACAGCGACCTGAAGCCCGCACCCGGTCACCATGTCCCTGACCTCCCGGAGCAGGCTGTCTGTCACCTCCCCCGACCGGATGTGTGCCTCGGGACCGCACATCATCTCGATGCCGTCGTACCCCACCTCTCCCAGAATCCGCACGACCTTCTCCAGCGGCTGATCCTTCATGCCGCCGGCATGGTAAGAAAGCTTGATCAAGGTGCCTCCTTCCCGGCACGAAGCCGTTCCAGCGGATGTGTCCGATCCTGCATCGGGAATGTCACGCGCCGGCCCGTGATTTCCGATTCGTAGGCACCCAGGATCATCTCCAGCGCGCTAGTTGCATCCCGACCGCTAGAGACGGGGTCCCGATCCGTCTCGGCCGCGTCGATCAGGTCGAGAACCGCGAGCCGGTTTCCGTCCCCGAGCGCGGCCTGCGCGAGGTCCAGGGGCTCCCAGGCCTGCGCATCATCCTCCGGGGCCCACAGCCCGTGGGGATAGAGCACACCCTGCCCGGCGGCTCCCCCGCGAAGCAGGATCCGCCCCTCCCGGCCCACGATTTCCGTGGCCATCGCCTTGCCGCCACCCGCCTGATCGGCCCTCGAATCGAAGGTGCCGGAAACCCCGCTCTCGAACGCGAAGTAGCTGTTCACACAATCGCCAGCGATCGGGCCGATCGGTTCGCGGGCGTCACGGACGTCTTCCGCCCGGACGCCCCGACCGCCGGAGGTCACGTGCCCCCACATCCAGGCCACGTCCCCCGCGAAGAAGCGCATCATGTTGAACAGGTGGGTGCCCAGGACCATCATGTCTTCGCCGCCGCCGCGACGGTCCTGCTTGCCGTGCGCGTGGATGGACTGGACAGGGCCGATGCGTCCCCCGTCGAGCAAACGCTTGACCTGGACCACCTGGGGCAGGTAGACACCCTGATGCGCCACCGCGAGCTTCACCCCGGCGGCCCGAGCGGCCGACACCATCCGATCGGCCGAATCGAGGCTGGCCGCCAGGGGCTTCTCGCAGTAGATGTGGCACCCCGCGTCTGCGCAGGCCAGGACCATCTCCTCGTGGCAGTCGACCCACCTGGGGCCGATGCTGACCAGATCGAGGTCCTCCTCCGCCAGCATCTGCCGGAAGTCGGCATAGGTCCGTTCAGCGCCGACCTCCTCGGCCACGCTGGATCGACCCTCTTCATCTGGGTCGGCGACCGCCACTAGATCGACGGAATCCGCTTCCAGGAAACCGAGATGAAGGCCGTGACCGAAGTTCCCGCGTCCTGTGCGGCCGATGGCTCCGGCTCTGTATCGTCTCTCTCCTGACATGGTGAACCCTATGGAATCAAGACCACACCCAACGCCTCGCCCGGTCTCTGGATCAGGTCTTCGCAGGCCTCCGGTGCCTGGGCCAGGGGCACCCGGTGCGTGATCAGGGGCTCAACCTGCACGTCGCCCGAGGCCATGAACACCAGGCACTCCTCGAGGTTCCGCTTGGTCGACCACTCGACGAAGACCGGTGGGTAGTCCGCGCCGTGCTCCCACGCGTCGTCGTGGTAGCCCGGACCGGTACGGGCGGCGCTTCGAACGTCCAGGTTGCCCAGCGCAGCGGCGAAGGTGTGGTCGATCT
>JASLMQ010000984.1 GCA_030746455.1 Candidatus Latescibacterota bacterium | reverse complement strand
GGTCTCATCCCTCAAGATGCCAGAGATGCGGGCAGCGATGTCTTCGGTCGCAGGGGCCGCCTCCTCCCGCGACTCCAAAAGCCCCAGGAGATTGGTCTTCAGATCCCCCTCGAGCACGTTGTCCAGGATCTCGAGCGCATTGGATCTGCTTTCCTCCGAGTTGAGGCTCAGGTGGACCGCCTTCATGTCCACCGCGGGGGTCAGCACATCGAGCAGGGTGAAGGCGTTCTCGAGGTGACTTCCGCTCTCGCCCTGGAGCGCGTCACACAGGATCTCGGTGGCGGGGAAGCTGCGGACTTCGCCAAGGATGCGGCGGCGGGTGCGTGCGGCGTCGATTTCGCGCGCCGCGACCTGCCTCAGGTCCGCGAGATGGGTCTTAAGGCTTCCGGTCGAGCCGATCAGGCTGCAATAGGCCCGAACGGCCTCATGCCGGAGACGCAGGTCGGGTATGCCAATGGCGCTCAGAAGCAGGGGAAGGCCGTCCGGATCCCCGATTTCGGCCACGATGGGAGGCACACGGTGTGCCCCGGCAAACGCCCCTTCCATCTGAGAGAGATCCATGTACGGGCCCAGATGGTCGAGGACCTCGGGGCCGTATTCGGCCAGGGTCTCTGCCGCCTCCGCAGCCACGATCGAATCGGCCAGGAGCGGGATGGTAGCCGGTATCAAGTCCTCATCAGGTGCGCTTCTGCAGGCCTCCAGAGCCGCGACCCTGACCCTGTCATCCAGGTCTTCGAGCAGCCCCATCAGCGGACGGGTGAGGCCCTTGTGGCGAATGTGAGAAAGCGCGTTTGCCGCAGCGATGCGCACGAGAGGGTCATCCGACCCGAGCATCTCCTTGAGTTCCGAGCCCGCCGCCAGGAGGTGGTCGAGGTCTCCACCGTTGATCAGGGCGGACACGGCAGCTGCACGAACCTCGGGGTCGGGGTCCTCCAGACAGGCGACCAGATCCGGCAGAACGGCCTGTCCACCCAGTGAGGCCGAGGCGTGCACGGCCGCGGCCCTCACCTCGGAAGACGGGTGTTTCAGGTGGGAGAGGACCGCCGCCAGATCGGTTTCGCTTCCGCGGCTCTGTAGGTGCTCCAGGCAGGCAATCTTGACCTCGGCATCCTCGCGCTGCAGCAGAGACCTGAACTCGGGGGTCCAGTCGGCCGACTCCATTTCGGGGAGCAGGTCGATCAGGTACGGGATCTCCTCGTCGGCAGCAGACGTCAGGGACTGCCTCAGGTGAGATTCGAATGACTTGTCGAAGAAGCCCGACGTCTCCTCGGAGAGATCGAGGCGGCGCGCGCCAAGGGAATCGATCAGGGCGGCGAGATAGGATCCGCTGTTGCGCCTGGTCAGAAACAGCCAGGCCAGCGAACCGGCCGCAACCGCGATGGCGAGGTGGTGAAGCTCGAAGATCCGGACTCCCGCCACGAGTCCCGCGCCGGTCGCCGCCATTGCGAAGGGCTTGCCGATCCCTTCCACGAAGGCTCTGGACTGGCTCCGGGACTGCTTTGCAATGCCCAGATAGAGCATCTGCAGAGCCGCGCTGTCGATTGTGAAGGCACAGACCTGCACGACGAACTTCGTGGCGACGATCCAGCTGAACTGGGCGGTGATAGCCGTTCCGGACGCGGTGAGAACCAGACCGGCGGGCAGGATCAGCAATCCCAGGAGCACCCCGCCCCTCTGCAGGATCCGGTGGACGAACACGAGCTGGATCAGCAACGCGACCACGCTGGCCGAGGCGTAGAAGCTCCCGAAGAATCCGGCGAGATCGGCGCCGCTGTGATGGAGCCGGGCGCCGGCCTTGAACTGGTAGTCTACGAGCGTGAGCGTGACGGTGGCCGTCAGCACCAGAAAGATGAGGTTCCGGACTTGGGGGGTCTGGAGGAGCTGGGCGTAATAGCCGATATGTGAGGGCCTTCGGCCGCTTCCGGATGGGACGGGCTGGAATCGACCGGATTCGAGGGCCGACAGCCTGGCCACCACCAGGAGGAAGCCCACCGTGCAGAGCGCAACGAGAACCAGGAGGTTATCTATGCCGAAGGCGGCGGCGATCGGCCTGACGACATAGCCGGCCAGTATGCACGCCACCGTGCCGGCTGCGCCGACGAACCCGAACAGCCGCTTGCCCTCACGGGGGTCGAATACGAGCGCCGCGAAGCTCCAGAAGAGCATCATCGGAACGTTGACGACGAGGTCGCTCAGGAGATAGGCCGCAACGCGGAATCCGCCCCAGGGGAAGGCGAGGGCGATTCGCAGCCCAACGATCAGGACGACCAGAACGCCCCCCGTGCGCACGATGAGGCGGCCTATGGCCACTCTCCCCGCGAGGATTCCGTAGACATACGAAATGCCGGCCACGAGGATGGCCGTGCCGACGTACATATAGGAAAGAAGGGAGGCTTCGTAGCGGCTGAGGAAGAGGGCATCCCCGGCGGTCCGAGCGATCAGCGCGCCCGAAGCGACGCACATGAATCCCAAGGCACTGTACAGGAAGCGGGTGCGCTCAGAGGCCCCGAGGCCCGAGAGGGGGATGCGTAGGCGCATGGGGTAAGGGGTCCGGGTGGACAGCCTTGGGCGATAGCCTGTGCGTACCTGGCGGGCAGCGGGATTAATATAGGGCTTCGAGGTGCCAATGTCAACCGTGGCCGGACGGAACAGGAGGCCGTGCTTGCTCTACAGAAACAAGCGCTTATCCCAGGTAGCGTCTGACCTCGTCCAGGATATCGGTGCGGCCTCCGAACGGCCTGACAACCAGACAGAGGTCCCACGTATAGGGCCGGTCCAGCTCCGCATCGTCGAGGTGCAGCAGGTAGTCCCAGGCGGGGTTCCAGGCCGGCTGTTTTCCCCCTCCGCACGGGGAGTAGGCCAGCCGGACACGATCGGGTTGTGCGAACATCATCAGGAAGGCCTGATGGTGGGAGAGGCCGTAGTAGAAGCCCAGAGGACCCTTGAGGGCCTCCGACAGACCGGCAAAGACCTCGGCGGACCGGGACGGACCGGGCGGGGCAGCCTCCAGGTGCCCGGCAACGTCGAGTTCGCGGTCATCCGGCATTGGGTGTGCGAGCGTCTCGGGCGAACCGTGGTCCTCGCGGGTAATGCCGAACCAGCCTGTGGCATCGGACCCGGATGACCAGTCGGGCTTGAGGTAGAGATGGCGGTCGGGCGGCTGGTGGAGGTAGCTGGCCCACAGGCTTCTGAACGCGTTGGGTTCGTCCTCGGAGCAGAATCGGCGATGGAATGTAAGCTCGATCTGCTGATGGAGGTAATGGGGCTCCTCCGCCGTGAAGGCGATCCGCGCACTGACGTGGGCGTGGGAGGTCTCGGGTTGGACGAGCACCACGCGGTTCTCAGAGGCGGACTCGATATGCATGGCCTCTGCACGGGGTTCGAATCGATACCCGGTCTTCTCCTTGTAGGATGCCAGGCCCGGTAGCGAGATGGTCTCGTAGTTGAGCCCCGCGTAGGTTGGGACAAAGATGTTGTTTCCAGTGGATTTGGGCACAAGCGAAGCCACTCCGTTGTACCCGGCACGATGGATGCCGCACGCCTGGTTGTCGGCGATGAACGCGTGAA
>JASLMQ010000983.1 GCA_030746455.1 Candidatus Latescibacterota bacterium | reverse complement strand
GTACTTCGGCAAGAGCGTGGGGTGCATGTTGACACAACCCATCCGGGGGACGGATAGGAGCTCCGGAGAAAACAGCCTTCCGAAGTACATGGAGACGGAAAGGTCGGGCTCGAGGCGCCGGAGGCTTTCGATGAAGCCGGGGTCGTTTACGTTCACGGGGGGCTGGTAAAGCGGCAGGTAGTGCCGGAACGCAACGTCCTTGATGGCCTCCCCTTCCTTGCCTGGGCGTGAGATCACGGCGACGATCTCATCCCCGCTACTCGTTGCCAACCACTCGAGGACCGTGGTCCCGATATTGCCCCAGTATGTGAAGTAGGCTACACGCATGTCTTGCCCTTTCGTAGTTCCGCCTACCGGATGGGCCGGCGCGGCCCCTCACTGTTGATCAGGTCTGCCCCGCACACAGTATTCCCTGCCTTCGAGTGCGCCTTCGATATGCACAGGGCACGTACGGCAGAGACATCCGCGTTCTTCCACCGAACCCTCGCTCTTCCCGTGCAGGCAGAACAGACGCACGTCTTCGTGCACGAACGTCGGGCAGCGCGTGCAGATGCATCGATCCAGATCCCTCTCCTCGACGGTTCCCATCCGGACCTCCCTGTGACTCTCCGTTCCACCCCGATCCACGAAAGACCGGAGTCTGGTAATGGATCACAAATATAAGGGAGGCATCCCCACCGTCAACTCCGAAAGGGCTCGCCTGCGATCGACTCGAGTACCCGAGAACCGTGTCCGGGTCGCGGTCCTGTGGTCTGCCACTGGAAGGGACGCGAACTTTCGCTTGATCTGGCCTGAGGGTACTCCTACTTTGGCTTCCTCAACCCGTCAGCTATCGTCGCGCAGGAAAGGAGTACCGCGTGCCCAGAAACGGCTACCCCCATATGGTCCTGGATGACTACGTCGCCAAGGTCCGCCAAATCCGCGAGGAGCGTGCCGCTCGCCTCGCCGCGATCCGCACTCGCAGGCAGGCGGAGGCCTACCAGGCGAAGGCCCGCAGAACGATCACGCGGGCCTTCGGGCCGCGCCCGCGCAAGACGGCCCTGAACCCCACCATCACGGGAATCGTCGACCGCCCCACCCATCGTGTTGAGAAGGTCCTGTTCGAAAGCCGCCCAGGATGCCTGGTCACCGGAAACCTCTACGTCCCCAAGCGATTGAGGGGACCCGCCCCCGGCGTGGTTGGCTCCTGCGGTCACAGCGCGAACGGCAAGCTCTCCGACCTCTACCAGGGCTTCTGCCAGCGGCTCGTGCGGAACGGCTTCGTCGTCCTCATCATCGACCCCTTCAACCAGGGAGAGCGCGATCAGTACCACGGCCTCCCGAATCGCGAGTCCGTGTCGGCGTGCACCGCTGCTCACAATATGATGGGCAAGCAGCTCGACCTGGTCGGACAGTGGTTCGGCGCCTGGCGGGCATGGGACGGCGTCCGGGCCCTGGACTACCTCATCAGCCGTCCCGAGGTGGATCCCGACCGGGTGGGCCTGACCGGCAACTCCGGCGGCGGAACGATGACGACCTGGATCTGGGCCTACGAGCCCCGCTTCACTATGGCCGCCCCGAGCTGCTTCGTCACGACCTTTCTGCACAACCTGGAGAACGAGCTGCCCGCCGATTGCGAGCAGTATCCCCCCGGCGTGATCGGGGCCGGCCTGGATATGGCCGACTTCCTGATCGCTCGGGCCCCCAATCCCATCCTGCTCCTCGGACAGACATACGACTACTTCGACCGCCGCGGTCTGAGGGAGGTCTACGGCGAGGTCGCGCGCTTCTACGAGGTGATGGGCGCGCCGACCGGGAACACGGGCCTGTTCATCGGCCCGCAGGGGCACGGGTACTCGAGGCACAATCAGGAGGCCATGGTCTCGTTCTTCTCGCGACATGCAGGTAAGGCCCGGGTGAAGCGGGTTCCTGAAATCGAGGATCTCGGCGAGACGCTCAACGTCACACCCCAGGGAGAGGTCCTCCCCGCCGGCGCCGTGCCCATCACCCGGTTCATCGCCGCCGAGGCCAACCGGTTGGCCGGGAAGCGCAAGAAGGCGACCTCGACGGAGCTCAAGAAACATCTCACAAAGCTCCTGACGCTCCCGTCGAATCGACCGGTCCCCCACCATCGGAACCTGCGTCCCCAGTCGGGCGCCGGGCGAACCTATGCGCGATACGCCGTGGAGACCGAGGGACACATTCGGGCCATACTCCGCAAACGACTGGAGACCCCACACGCCTTCAGCCTCGACGTGGAACGGGAGGTCCGCCTCTACCTGCCGCATGTCTCGGCGGAAGACGACCTGGCGGCCGATCGCCTCGCGATCTCGCTTCAGAAGAAGCACCCCCTCTACGCGCTCGACGTCCGCGGACTCGGGGAGTCCATGCCGGACGACGGTGGCGGCGACTTCTTCGGCTCCCACCGGATGGACTACATGAACAACGGCTACGGCCTCCTGCTCGGTCAGAGCTACCTGGGCCGCAGGATTCACGACACGCTGTCCGTCATCGACCTCTTGCGTCACGAGGGCGCCCGGAAGGTCCATCTTTGCGGCCGGGGACAGGGCGCGCTGATCGCCCTGTTCGCCGCCGTGTTGGACGGTCGGATCGCCACGGTCACCCTGAAGAACGCACCGCTCTCGTTCCACGCCTGGACCCAGGTCCCTCTCGTGGCCTGGCCGCACGCCAACTTCCTCAGCGGCGCACTCAAGCACTTTGATCTGCCCGACTTCATCCGCGCCCTGGGCAGGAAGATCCGCCTCGTCCAGCCCTGGGGACCGGACATGAAGCCGCTGCCCCCCAGGGCACTCGCCGCGGAGCTCAAGAGAACAGGCCTGTCTCGCACCCTCATCAAACGCGCTTAGGCCTTGGTCGGACAGGTCAGATACGGAGTCAATTCGATGATCTGGATTGCTGCCTCGCTTGTTTGCGTCTTGCTGTGTGTCCTGCGTTCCGGTCCGGCCCTCGCCAAAGAAGGAACGGTGCTCTACACCGCCGAAGAGATCGAGAACGCCCACCGAAACGTCCGCCGCTATGCCTGGGCCCAGCAGGAGCTGGATGATCTCGTTGCGTCCTGCCGGCCCTGGCTGGAGCGCTCTGACGACGAGATCTGGGGGATGGTGACCGGCCAATCGATCCTGCGCGGCATCCATGTCAACAGAGACCTGGGCTGTCCCTCGTGCGGACGGGAGATCACCAACCGGTTTGGGGGCTACCCGTGGCTGGTCTCGATCGATCGCCCGTGGAAACTGGAGTGCCCCTCCTGCGGCGAGGTCTTCCCAAAGAACGACTTCGCTGCCTTCCGCGCTAGCGGACTCGGCCCCGGCGGGACCTTCCACAGGGACCGGGCCGACGAATCGCTGCTCCGCAACGAGGACACCACCGGGCCCGACGATCCAGAGATCACCTACGGCGTCGACGACGGTCAGGGATGGATCGACGGTGAGGGAAACCGCTGGTTCTTCGTCCCCTACTACACGCATTGGTGCATCTGGACCGAGCTGCCCAACGCCGCACTGGCCCTCGGCGAGGCCTACCTCCGCACCGGCGATCCCTCGTACGCTCATAAAGGGGCAGTGCTGCTCGACCGGATTGCAGACCTCTATCCCGCGATGGATCTCACGCCGTGCACCGAGTTGGGGCTGCACAACTCCCACGGCGGAAGCGGTGTGGGCCGCGTCAAAGGCTGCATCTGGGAGACGGGCCTGTCCGAGACCCTCTCAAAGGCCTACGACATGGTCTACGAGGGCATGGCAGGGGACGAAGAGCTTGTGCGCTTCCTCTCCGACAGGTCCCGTTCGTGGGACACCCAAATCGATAAATCAAGCATCGACGCCATCCGGTCGAACATCGAGACCGGCCTCCTTCGCGAGTTCATCAAGTCCTGCCGGGACCGACGTATCCGGGGCAACGAAGGGAGCACGCACAAGGCCATGGCCGCGGCTGCCGTCGTGTTGGACGACCCCGTGGAGACCCCCGAGGCCCTGGATTGGCTGTTCCAGCCTGGTGATGTGTTCAAAGGGGGAGGTCACATACCCGCCACCCTGATCGGACAGGTCGATCGGGACGGGGTTGGCAACGAGGCGGCGCCCGGATACTGCTTCGGCTGGATGAGGAACTTTCGCGAGTGCGCCGGCATCCTCGAGCGGTGTCGGAGCCACGGCGATTACGACCTCTACCGGGATTTCCCTCGCCTCAGGAGAATGCTCGCGGCGCCCTATCGCCTCACCGCGCTGGATCAGTACACCCCGGGGATCGGAGACTCGGGACAGACCGGCAACCCCGGCATGGTCGCCGTGACGGTCGAGAACGCCGTCGAGGCCTTTCGGCGGTTCAGTGACCCCTACTTCGCCCAGCTGGCCTGCAAGCTGAATGGCGACCGAGTGGAGGGGCTGCACACCTCCGTCTTCGACGAGGACCCCGAGGCCATCCGGGTCGCCATTCGCGATGTCGTGGACTGCGAGGGTTCACTGGAACTCGGAAGCGCGAACCTCAACGGATACGGCCTTGCCATGTTCCGGTGCGGAAGCGGAGATGCCCGGCGAGCCGCATGGCTCTACTACGGCAGGAACGGAGGCCACGGTCACAAGGACCGGTTGGGCTTCGGCTTGTTCTATCGCGGGATGGACATCCTGCCCGACCTGGGTTACCCGGAGTACGCGAATGCGGATTGGCCCAAGAACCGAGGTTGGACCAAGAACACCATCTCGCACAACACGGTGCAGGTGGACCGGAAGGCCCAGGAGATCAGCTGGATCGGCCGGTGCTCCTACTTCTCGGCCTCCGGTGAGATTGGCGTCGCGGAGGTGGCATCGCCCGATGTCTACCCAGGCACGGAGGATTACCGTCGGACCCTGGCCATGATCGACCTGTCCGAGTCCGAGTCTTACCTTGTCGATATCTTCC
>JASLMQ010000982.1 GCA_030746455.1 Candidatus Latescibacterota bacterium | reverse complement strand
TCGGCGATCTCGCCCTCGGTCGGCGAGCGGCCGAACTTGTTCTCCAGCGCCGAAATCGCTCGTTCCACCTCCCGGGACTTCGCGCGGGTGGACCTTGGGGCCCAGTCGATCGCCCTCAGCTCGTCAAGTATGGCCCCCCGAACGCGCGTGGAGGCATAGCTTTCGAACTTCACGCCCTTGGACGGATCGAAGTTGTTGTAGGCCTCGATGAGCCCCACGACGCCCGCATTGATCAGGTCGTCGAGCTCCACGGACCTCGGCAGACCGATGGAGATTCTGCCGGCGATAAACTTCAACCGCCGGATGTGGTCGTCGTACTTCACCAGTCGACTGAAGACGAGGGGATGGAGCCCCGGCGGAGCAGACGGCTCCAAGCCGGGTGCGGGCCGAGCGAGCGCCGGCCTCGAAGGGATCCGCGGAGCTGAAAGGGTGGCGACCGGACCGGGACCGGGCTCGGGAGCCCGCGCGACCTGGGTACCGGCGGAAGCCTCTCGCGCGGTGCTCCGGGACAGGATGTGATACGCCAGGTCAGGCCGATAGCTCCGGGAAAGAAGAGCCAGGCCGGTCATAGGGGTGGTGGGTCCCTCGCTGGTATTCGCGAGAACCCTCTGGCTACCGAGTATAATAAGGAAAACCAGGAGGGGGGTCAATTTGTTCATTGGAAGTGAGAGCCTATGAGGTTCTTGCGTGGTTTCTAAGCTGCGCGAAGGGTCATCGATACACGCGGCCCTGCGGCCGACCGATGGGCTACGCTCGGAGGTCGAGGTTCAGACCGGGCACGCCCTGGCGCGCCATCGCGCCCCTGGCGGTGTAGGCCCCACTGTCTTCCCCAAAGAGGGAGGCGATGGCCCGATTCTCTTCCGCTGTCAACACACCTTCGATCGTCCCGATCCGCGCCCCGTCCGCGGGGGGAGCGGACTCCGGCCTCGTCGCATCGCCGGGAGCCGCCGGCTCGGACAGCCTGAGATCGATACGGCCACCCACTTGCTGGGTCGAACGGGAGGGAAGCGAAGGCTGGATGTGAGTCAGATTCACTCTGGTCTCTCCTTTGTGGGGAGCCTAGACGCCCCTATCAGCCTCTGGGATGGCCGATGATGCTCTTGCGTATGCTCTGGAGCTGGCCTGCCATCAGGCGGGCCCCGATGTTGTAGAGCAGATGGTTCTCTGCCAGATCCGCCATCTCCACGTCGACGTCCACATTGTTGATCCCGGTGGTGTTGGGCCCGGCTTCGGGCTCGTAGATCCGGGGCTTGGAATCCGGATCCGGCAGGCTGGCCGGGAGGTGTCGCGCATCCGTCCGCTTGCCCGCTACCGGCGGCTTGGCCACCTGTGCACGCAGGTACGTGGCGAAGTCGACTTCCTTGCGGCGGTAGTTTACCGTGTTGGCATTCGCGATGTTGTTGCTGATGGCCCTGTGCCGCAGGGCTGCCACGTCGAGGGCCTTGTTCAGAAGGGGGACCCTCGTCCTGTTCAGGATGAGATTCCGGACCAGCATGTGGAACGCCTCCAGTAACGAGTGCACGGCCTTGCAGCCGGATGGGGCCTGGGACTTCGCCCCGTTGGGTTTGAGCAAGATGTGTACCGGAACTCGGCGGCCGGTGTCGCGCGGGCCGTCATCCGACTTAAAATGATAATTTACTAGCTGTTATCGAACGTCAGGCCGTCTGGTTCGCGCCCCCCAGACGCGCGAGCTTGAGAAAAACGTTCCGTCCAGCGGGACGTCGGGGAAGGGGCGTTCCCCCAGCAGAGGAGCCAGGCGCTCGGGGGACCTGCACGGCGCACCCGCAAGGGGACCGTACAAAGCAGAAACGGCTCGGGAGGGACGCTCCGAGCCGTTGACCATCGAGACTTGAGGTGCATCGACAGCGAGATCTCGCTACACCGTAATCACCCTGTCAGCCTTCCATTGCGCCGCATCGGGGACCTGGAGGTTCGGGTCAATCGGGCTGCGGGGTTGCCCCGACACCCTTGCGATAGATGCCCGCCAGCCCGTATTCGTGAAGCTTGTTGCGAAGCGTCCTCGAGCTGATACCCAGCATGTCGGCCGCCACCGTGCGGTTTCCGTTGCAGGATTCCAGCGTCTTCAGAATCAGCTTCTGCTCCGCCTCCCGAACCGTCCACCCCACCTGCAGGCCCTCGCCCTCCTTTCGGGAGGCGGGCTCGTCCGTCAGCACGTCCATTGGCAGGTGGTCTTCCTGGATCTCGTCCCCCTGACAGATAACCACCCCTCGCTCGATGTAGTTCTCGAGCTCCCGAACGTTGCCGGGCCAGCCATAGCCCATCAGACGCTCCATCGCCGTCTCCGAGACCCCCGAGATGGCTTTATCGTTCTCCTTGTTGTACTTGGCCAGGAAGTGGGTCGCGAGATGCGGGATGTCCTCCCGACGTTCTCGCAACGAGCACAAGTGCATGGGAATCACGTTGAGCCGGTAGTAGAGGTCCTCCCGGAACTCGCCCTTCTCGATCTGCTCCTTCAGGTTCCGGTTCGTGGTGGCCACGATCCGTACGTCGACCTTGATCGAGGTGCCGCTGCCCACGCGCTCGAACTCTCGTTCCTGAAGGACCCGCAACAGCTTGGCCTGGAGTGGGGGCTTGATCTCACTGATCTCATCCAGGAGCAGAGTCCCCCCGTCCGCAAGCTCGAAGCGCCCCTTGGCCTGCTTGATCGCGCCGGTGAACGACCCCTTCTCGTGGCCGAAAAGCTCGCTCTCGATCAGATCCTGGGGGAGTGCGGCACAGTTGAGTTTGACGAAGGGCTGACCCTTGCGCGGGCTATTGAAGTGGATCGCTCGCGCAACCAGTTCTTTGCCCGCTCCACTCTCACCCGTGATCAGTATGGTGGAGCGGCTCTTGGCCACCGTTCGAATCAGCTCGAACGTCTCCTCCATCTTCGGGCTGCGGCCCACCATGTTCCCGAAGCTGTAGCGCTCCTGGAGCTCGGAATGGAGCCGGAGGTTCTCCTGCTTCAGCTCCTGGTGCTCCAGTGCCCGGGCAACGCGGACCTCAATCTCCTCGAGCGAGCATCCCTTTTCGACGTAGTCAAACGCGCCCTTACCCATGGCCTTCACGGCGTTGGCCACGGTGGCGTGGGCCGTGATTAGCATCACCCGCGCGGCCGGCTGTAGGTCGAGGGCCTTCTCCAGCACCTCCATCCCGTCCATACCGGGCATTCGGATGTCGGACAGAATCAGGTCGTAGTCGGCCTCCTGCATCTCCTGAACGGCCTGGGCACCGCCCTCGACGGAGAGCACCTCATAGTCCTTGCGATCCAGCGCTTCCTTCAAGAAGTCACGAAAAAGCGGATCGTCGTCGACCACCAGAATCCGTTTGCCGCCATGCTCCCCACCTTTACTTTGGAAAGTAGATCGTGAAGGCCGATCCCTGATCCGGCTCGCTCTCCACCGCAACATCCCCCCCCAACGCATCGACGAACTTCTTGGCGGTGGCCAGACCCAGGCCGTTCCCGTCCTCCTTCGTCGTGAAGAACGGCATAAACAGCTTGGACTTAACCTCCTCTGTCATACCCACCCCGGTATCGGTCACCGTGAGCACCATGCACGTGCCCGAGAGCTCGGTGCGCTCGTCGTCTCCGGCGTCGGCCTCTGTCAGGCCCACCCGGAGCTCGCCGCCCGACGGCATCGCCTGCACGGCGTTGTGCAACAGGTTGAGTACCATCTGCTGGATCTGCTCGGGATCGATCCGGCAGACGAGCTCCTCCCGCTCATAG
>JASLMQ010000981.1 GCA_030746455.1 Candidatus Latescibacterota bacterium | reverse complement strand
GAAGCTCTGGGCTGCCTCATCGGCGAGGGACACGGACTTCGTGGCCCGTCTGATCGATGTCTGGCCGAACGGGTTCACTCAGGAGCTGTGCTACGGCATCGTTCGAGCCCGCTATCGCGATTCCTTTGAGCAGCCTTCCCTGATCGAGCCCGGCAAGCCTTACGAGTACACAATACAGGTGAATCCCACGGGCAACCGCTTCCTGAAGGGCCACCGGATCCGGCTGGACCTCGCCAGCAGCGACTTCCCGAACTTCGACCGGAACCACAACACCGGCGGAGACGACTACCGGGAGGCGGAGCTTCGCTCGGCGGAGCAGACGATCTACCACGATGCGGAGCGGCCGTCATGCTTGGTGCTGCCGACGATCCCACTATAAGGAGAAGAAGAGATCGTGAGCGACGTGATCATCTATCACAATCCGAAGTGCAGCAAGAGCCGCAAGGCGCTCCAGCTATTGAGAGAGCGCAGACTCGAGCCCAGAATCGTGGAGTACCTGAAGACGCCGCCCGACGAGGACGCCCTGGCGAGGCTGCTGGGGATGCTCGAGATGGATCCCTTCGATCTCCTTCGGAAGGGGGAGGACGAATACGAGGAGCTAAGGCTCGAGGAGCTGAAGGGCGAACCCAAGGAGCTGATCCGTCAGATGGTGGCGCACCCGATACTGATCGAGCGGCCCATCGTGGTGAAGGGGAGCGAAGCCAGACTCGGGAGGCCGCCGGAGAAGGTGTTGGAAGTCCTATAGAACGTCAAACGTCAGACGTGAGACGTGAGACGACTGGACCGTCTGACGTCTGACCTCTGACGTCTCACGACTTCGGCAATGCAGATGCAGACACTCACTCGATTTGTCGCCGGCTGGATCCATGCAACGTGCGCTGTCCTGTGCTTCTCGGGCTGCGGCGGCAATGATGCGACATCTGGCCACAGCCTGAAGGTGATCGCCTGGAACGTGGAGTCGGGTGGATCGGATCCTCAGGTGGTGGCCAAGCGCATCGGTGACTTCCAGGGGGTGGACATTTGGGGCCTATCCGAGGTGAGTGACAGCGATGCGGCCTCGCTGTTCGAAGACGCGGCGGAGGAGGGCGAGGGCGCCGACTTCGAGGGCGTGCTGGGTAGCACCGGATTCTCCGACCGCCTGCAGGTGATCTACGACGAGGAGCGTTTCCAGGAAATCGAAAACTACGAGCTCCACGAGATCAACCCCGGTGGACGGGTCCGCTCCCCCCTGGTCGTTCGCCTGTATGACACTGGTGCGCGGCAGGAGTTCCTGTTCGTGGTCAATCACCTGTATCGGTCCTCGGATGTGGGCAGGCACGAGCAGTCCCGGCTCCTCAACGAATGGGCCCGCGGCCAGACCCTGCCCATCCTGTCGGTGGGGGACTTCAATTTCGACTGGGATGTGGTGAAAGGAGACGAAGACCACGACGCGGGGTACGATCTGCTCACGGCCGACGGCGTCTTCGCCTGGGTCCGACCCGAGGCACCCCTCGTGCCGACCCAGTATTCGGAGCACGAGAGCGTTCTGGACTTCATCTTCGTTGCTGGCGGGTTCCTGGGCTGGGAGGCCGCTGCCACGATCGTCGTGCAGCCCGGGGACTTTCCCGATACTGCGGCGACAAGCGACCATCGGCCCGTGATGGCCGTGTTCCGGACCGGCGGCGTGTCTGCGACGCGGGCAGGCGCTCTGGCATGGTAGTGCTCCCGCGGGTTCTGAAATGCAGCTGAACCACGGATACGTGAAGGGGAGGCGGATATGAGATATCCCGGTCTGCTGAAACGAGGATCCGGCGGAGCCGGCGTTCGGCAGCTGCAGCGTCGGCTGATCGAACTGGGGTACAGAATTCTGGGACAACGTGGCAAGACGCTCACCGCCGACGGCGACTTCGGTCCGGTGACGGAGGAGGCCGTCGTCGAGTTCCAGATGCAGAGCGTGGACAGAAGGGGCCAACCGCTGGTCTCCGATGGCAAGGTCGGCCCGGTCACGTGGGAGGTGCTGTTCGACGAGCCGGGAGTCGACTTGGTACGCGCGGCGCCGGGGAGAAGTCGGGCGTCGCGCCTGATGTCGAGCGCTCTGGATATCGCGCTCGACGAGGTGGGAGTCCGTGAGGTCCCCAGAAACAGCAACCGGGGAGAGAAGGTCGAGCAATACCTGGCGTCGGTTGGATTAGAGCCCGGGCTCGCCTGGTGCGCGGCCTTCGCCTACTGGTGTGTTGGCGAGGCGAGCCAGGCAGCGGGCTACGACGAGGTACCGCTCATACGGACGGGATGGACCCCCTCGATATGGACCTGGGCGAAGAGACGGGAATCGTTCGTGCTCCCGGACGACGTGATGTCGGCCAAAACGAAGCTCGAACCCGGCTGTCTGTTCCTGCTTCACGGCACGGTCAACGGCACGGCCCGAGT
>JASLMQ010000980.1 GCA_030746455.1 Candidatus Latescibacterota bacterium | reverse complement strand
CAATGGTTCAAGGAACACTATTGATAGGAGACATCGCCAAACTGGAACAAGCCGTCAGCCATCAGCCATCAGCCAGGCGGGCGATGTCCTGCCAATCGGTGGTCCAGTTCACGGCAAGCCCGTTGATCTGGTTCAGCTGACAGCTGTACGCTGAATGCTGACAGCTGCTTCTCCGTCTGACGTCTCACTTCTCACGTCTCACTTGGTCCTCTGCAGTCTACGTATTCTCGCCGGAATTTCATCCTCAACGGACTCCCCAGCGATAATGCCCAAGCTCCGATCCTCAACGGGCAGGTCGACGCGGACGCCGCCCCTGCGGTGGGACTCGCGCATGGCGATGGCGATCTCCAGCGCGGACAGGCCATCGTCGCCCGAGCACTTCGGCTTCCCCCCGGTCTCGACGGCGGAGAGGATGTCCCTCAGGATGCTCAGGCCCATGCCCTCCATCGTGGCGGGAAGGGGGAAGGGATACTTCGCCGGGACGCCGCGACCGCGAGGGCCGCCGGGCTCCTGCCGGAAGTACTCGAAGTCCAGCGCCCCGGCAAGGGATCGGACTCGGCCCTTCTCACCGACCACGTCGAACTCCCACGCCGCGATGCCGCACGGCGTCGATCTCAAGTAGCCGCGGACACCGTTGTCGAAGGCCAGATAGGCGTTGCCTGCCAGATCGGCCTCTCCCTCGGCCGCTTCGTCGGAGGCCATCTCCGCGAAGACCCAGCTCACCTCGCCTCCAGCCAGGAACCGGAGCGTGTCGATGGCATGGCTGCCGTTGGACGAAAGGGAGCAAGGGGTGTAACCGGTGACCTGGAGGATCTTACCCAGCTCCCGGGAATCGATCAGGCGCCCGGCCTCGATGAAGAAGGGATTCCACCGCCGGGCACAGTTGACGGCCAACACCGTGCCCTCGTCTCTGCAGACGCCGACCATCGAGTCGGCCTGATCCAGACGGAAGGCCAGCGGCTTCTCGGCCCAGATCGCTTGCACACCGGACCGGGCCGCGTCCTCCACGATCTGAGGCCGGAGGCGGGCGGTGGTGCACACGCTGACGATGTCGATAGACTCGGCCTCCAGCATCTCCTGGTAGTCGCTGTAGAGATGCGCCTCGCCGATGCCCCAGCGGGTCCCGAACAGGTTGCGCTGCTCCTCGTGGGGATCGGCCCCGGCGACGAGCTCGGTGTTCGGACAGGCGCGGTAGGAGGGCGCGTGGCAGTAGGGGAGGAAGATCGATCCCCCTTGCGTGATCTCGTCGTCGAAGGTGCTGCCCATTCGGCCCAGGCCGATGACGGCGGCGCGGTAGGGGGTCACTCCAGTCTCTCCAGTGCCCGGTAGCCAATGTCCTCCCGGAAGTACATGTTCTTGAACTCGATCTTCTCCACGGCCTCGTAGGCCCGCTTGATGGAGTCGGGAATACCGTCCCCAACCGCGGTGACGCCCAGCACGCGTCCGCCGTTCGTGACCACCTGCCCCTCGGCCATGCTCGTCCCGGCATGGAACACGACGACGTCGTCCAGGGCCTCGGCCTCGTCAAGCCCCGTGACAGGGAAGCCCGTCTCGTAGCTGCCCGGGTAGCCTCCCGAGGCAACCACCACGCACGTGGCGGCCCGGCCGTCGAGCTCGGTCGGCACATCCGCAATGCCGCCGTTGCACGATGCCTCTATGATGTCCACCAGATCGCTCTTGAGCAGCGGCAGCACGACCTGGGTCTCGGGGTCTCCGAGACGGCAGTTGAACTCGATGACCTTGGGACCGTCTTTCGTGATGATGAGGCCGCCGTACAGGATGCCCGTGTAGGGCATCCCCTCCTCGGCCAGGGCCCGGACCGTAGGCAGCATCACCCGCTCATATATCTCTCGATCAAGCTCGGGCGTGATCACCGGGGGCGGGGCGTACGCGCCCATCCCGCCCGTGTTGGGTCCCGTGTCCCCCTCGCCGATCGCCTTGTGGTCCTGCGACGGCGAGATGCACACCATATCCTCGCCGTCGGTGAAGCCGAAGATCGACGCCTCCTCCCCCTCCATGTGCTCCATCACCACCAGCTTGTCCCCCGCGTCGCCGAAGATACGCTGAACCATCACCTCGTCGATGGTGACGAGGGCATCGTTCACGGTCCGGCAGAAGATCGCCCCCTTGCCCGCCGCCAGGCCGCTGGCCTTCAGCCACATGGGCGCGCCCAACGAACGGACGCAGGCCCGGGCGCCCGCGGGTTCGGCGAAGGTGCTGTAGCGGGCCGTGGGGATGCCGTGCTTGTGCATGAGGGCGAGAGCGAAGTCCTTGTCCGACTCGATCTGCGCGGCGGCCTGTGAGGGCCCGAATATGGTCAGCTTCTCCTCCTGGAAGCGGTCGACAATGCCCAGGGCCAGGGGGACCTCCGGACCGACGACGGTGAGGTCGATCGCCTCGCGCTTCACAAAGGCCAGGAGACCATCGATGTCTTCCGATCCGATGTCAACGCACTGGGCGTCGCGCGACATGCCCGGGTTCCCAGGTGCCGCGTAGAGCTGAGTGACGCGGGGACTCTGAGCGATCTTCCAGACATAGGCGTGCTCACGACCCCCGTTGCCGACGACAAGGATCTTCATGGGTTGGACCTCCCACTGTGAAACACCGGAACCACGAAAAACGGTAAAGACGCGAATACTGCGGGGGAGAGGAAGTCACACAAAGAAGAGGCTGCGGAGAAGAACCGACCACTGGGGGGAGGTACTTGGCGGTGAAGGTCGGTTCGGTGGATTGCCTCAAGCTAACGAGACACAGATTGGCAGTCGTCTGACGTCTGACTTCTCACGTCTCACGGATTTGCGTCTATTCAAGCTCGTCCTCTTGCATGTCGCCGATGAGGGTCCCCACATCTTCACCCTCCACGATATCTCGCATGGAGCCCTTTCGGTCGAAGTCGAAGACGTGGATGGGGAGATGCCTGTCTCGGGCGAGCAGGACGGCGGACTGATCCAGCGCGCCGAGGTTGCTCTGGATCACGGTGCCGTAGTTCACCCTTCGGTAGAGCCGGGCATCGG
>JASLMQ010000979.1 GCA_030746455.1 Candidatus Latescibacterota bacterium | reverse complement strand
CGGAACATCAACGAAGACGTGACGACATACGTGCTTTCTGACACGAAGGCCAACAAGGACCTCGATGCGTCTCTGTTCAGGTTCAATCCCCCCAACGGAGTCGAGATCGTGGATCTGCGGTGAGGTCTGGACCGTCAAGATCCGGAATTACGTAGAACGTGAAAACTGCGGTAGGCGGGTGGGTGGCAGGTCAAGGCACCGGCTAGAAGCGCACAGCGTGAGAGGCCGTTAAGATTGCACGGGGAGGGCTGACGTGGAGCGGATCTGGGCGCCGTGGCGCATGGAGTACATCTCGGGAGAATCGGCGAAACGGCTTCCTGAGGGAGCCTGTGTCTTCTGTCACAAGTGGGAGGAGACCGATGACGCCGAGAATCTGGTGCTATGCAGGGGAGAGACCTGCTATCTGCTGATGAACCTCTTCCCCTACACCAACGGGCACCTGATGGTGGCTCCCGCACGCCACACGTCGGACTTCCATTCGCTATCCGAGGCGGAGCAGTTGGAGATGTTCAGCCTGACCCAGAAGGGGCTCGCAGCGCTCAGGCGTGCGATGAATCCCGATGGGTTCAACCTGGGGATGAACCTGGGCCGTACCGCCGGTGCAGGGATCGAGGAGCACCTCCATCTGCACATCGTGCCCCGCTGGAACGGCGATACGAACTTCATGTCCGTACTGGGCGAAACGCGGGTGATATCGGAAGCCATACAAGAGAGCTACGAGAAACTAGCGGAGGCACTCAGCGGGTAGAGGCGCCATTGCCTCACTCACGCGACGACGGTGGTAGGGCCGGATAGAGAGCACGGAAGGGCAGAGGAGCATTGGAAATTGAGGAATTGAGAATTGAAAAATGCAGGGGCGGGAGGCGCAGGTAGGGCTGGACGGAGAGCTTGGACGAGAAGAGAGGTAGAAAGGCAGGGGCGGACGGCGGAGGTAGATCCGGACCAAGAGCATAGACGAGCAGAGAGGCAGGATGGTGAAGAGGGACAGCTGGCTGAACGCTTCGGGAGGAAAGGAGCTGTGAATCAATGGCGCACGAGATCCAGCACCACGAACTGAAATCGCGGATGGAATCGGTCGGCGACCGGACGGGCAAGCTCGGGAGGTATCTTTGACTTAGAAGCAAGGGAGGCCCGAATCGCCGAGCTCGAGCAGACCATGGGGCAGTCCAGCTTCTGGGACGACCAGGAGAAGGCACGCGAGACGATCGATGAGGCGAATATCCACAAGGAGTGGGTGCAGAGCTGGAAGGAGCTGGACTCCGGGCTGAGCGATCTGGGAGAGCTGTATGAGCTCGCCCAGGAGGAGGAGGATACAGAGACGCTGTCCGAGGTGGAACGCGAGCTGGGCGACCTCGAGAAGGCGCTGGAGGACCTGGAGCTCCGGCACATGCTCGGGGAGAAGGAGGACCGCCTCAACGCCATCCTCACCATCCATCCGGGGGCGGGAGGCACGGAGTCGGCGGATTGGGCCCAGATGCTCGTGCGGATGTACCTCCGGTGGGCCGAGCGCCGCGGATTCCAGACCGAGACGCTGGACCTGATACCCAACGAGGCAGCGGGGATCAAGAGCGCGACGATCGAGGTCAAGGGCGGTTTTGCCTACGGGTATCTCAAGTCCGAGAGCGGCGTCCACCGGCTCGTCCGGATATCGCCCTTCGACTCCAACAACCGCCGTCACACCTCATTCGCGTCGGTATTCGTGTATCCGGAGGCCGAGGGCGACATCACGGTGGACGTTCGTCAGGAGGACCTCCGTATCGACACCTATCGCTCGGGCGGTGCGGGAGGGCAGCACGTCAACAAGACGGATTCGGCGGTGCGGATCACCCACATCCCCACGGGCATCGT
>JASLMQ010000978.1 GCA_030746455.1 Candidatus Latescibacterota bacterium | reverse complement strand
GCCGTGGGAGGGCGGTTCGCGAACCGCTGCAGCGCGTCCAGGTCCTTCCACTTGCGCAGGACCACGAAGCACGGCTTCCCCCGTTTCGGCGGCACAAACCGGCAGGTCAGTCCGCTGCTCTCGGAGAACCGTCCGTAGACCATCATGTTCTCGCCGAGAGCCCCCTTCCGAGAGGCATAGCGTGGCGTCTGGTTTCGCACCAGGATGTCGCCCTTGTCCGGATACTCGAGATTGAGCATCGAAGCCGTGTTGGCCTCGGCGTCCGGCTTCTGGTGGAAGCGCGTCCACACACCGATCAGCTCTCGCGTCGATGTCACCGCGTTCTTCACGGGCGGGACCGGTGTCCTGTGCACCAGCAGCTGCTCAGGCCTGGGCGCCGGCGCATCAGACTCGGGGATGCGCTTCTCCGCGAAGCTCCTGTCCTTGAGCCACCGCACCATCCACGCATTCACGTGCTCCCGCGAGGCCTGATCGTAGTTGTGCTTCTCGTCCTGGTAGAAGAAGTCGACCGCGTCCTCCTTCCCGTACAGGCCGTAGAGCTCCTTCAGGCTCGCGAACTCCCGCTCCCGCACGTGGTGGGTCCAGTCCCCCGTGCATCCGGTGAGCATCAGCGGTCGCGGCGCGATCAGACCCGCGAAGTGGACCGTGCTGTATTGAAGGTGGAGCAACGGCGCGTTCTCGCACACGCACCCTCCCTGCATGTGTCCCGAAAGCATCACCGCGGGAGCCGCCACCTTCACGCGATCGTCCACGGCAGCCAGGTAGTAGGTCTGCGTGCCCCCGCCGGACGCACCGGTGCAACCCACGCGCCGTCCATCCACATCGCCTCGAGACAGCAGGTAGTCCAGCACCTTGATCGAGTTGTGCAGCTGGAGACCGAACGAGCTCAATCCCAGAACGTTGCAGACCGGCTTCTCCGGGCCTTCGAGAAACGCACGGTGTTCGATCTGCATCGCATCGTCCTCGTGCGCCGTCATCGACCACGCGAAGGTCGTGAACCCCAGCATCGCCTGGTTCATCGCCCGGACCGCCGATCCCCGTGTCCGCGAATGCATCCCGTGCCCGTGCGGGTTCAGGATCAGCGGGAGCTTCCCGCGCGCTTCGGCCGGCCGATAGAGGTTCCCCATCGCGTACACCCCGGGAAGGGTCTCGATCCGGATGTTCTCCACCGTGATCCCCTCGTGTTCGAACATCCGGATGACTCGACCTCTGGCCTTGTAGGCCATCGTCCGGTCGTTCAGCCCGGAGCACAGCCAGATCTGCCGCCGGATCCTCTCGCGTTCCCTCTTCCATTCCGCGATGCTCCCCCAGTCAGGCAGGGGAAACACACTGTAGAAGTAGCGGAACGCATACAGCCGCGCATCCATCGGGAGTGAGGCGTCGTGTTCGGCCATGGTCTCGTCTCTGTGGCTTGAGGTGTCAACACGTGTGGGAAGCGTCCTTCAGGCAACGCGCAGGAGCCTCTTCACTACAGGAACTCCTTCAGGAACTTCAGGTCCGACAGCGCGGCCTCCCAGAGGCCCTCGATCGTCTCGTCCGGCTCGCCGGTACCCTGGGTAAACTCGAGCGTGAAGGACCGTTCGAAGCCGCCGGCCCGCATCACCTGCATCGCATCGCGGACGTGGTCCGGCTGGTTCCTCAGCATCTCGCGTCTACCCGCCTCGTTGCTCAGCTGCAAGTGCACGTGCGTGATGGCCGGCCCGAAGGCATCGAACCACGCCTTCAGCTGATCCAGGTCGGGCCTCAGACCGTGAACGATGATCTCTGTCTTGTCTCGGCCGAGCTCATCGAAGAACGACGCCGCGTCCGCCGGTTCCTCGAGGATTGTGCCCGGGTGGCACTCGCACAGCATACGACAACCGCCGGGCAGCGCTTCGCGCCACGTGGCCAGGTTCTTCAGATACTGCCCTCTGAGCCCTGGCTCCTTGCCCACATTGTACTTCACGCCCTTCGCGCCAAGTCGCTGGACCATCTCGACAGCCGACTGCCGATCTCCCGCCGACGCGTCGTCGAAATCGCAATAGGGATTGTACACCGCAACCGGCGTCGCCTTCTCCTCCAGTGCGTTCAGCTCCTCCTGGGCACACAGCGTGGCGTGGTACTCCCACAGCTCCATGCCGTCGAACCCGGCTTCGTCGAAACGGTCGAGCCACTCGCTCACCGCATAGGTCGGTGTCTTCGGATTGGCCCACCGGTTCTTCTCCAGCAGGATCGTCCCGATGTAGATCCTGTCCTTGATCGTCTCGTCCGCCATAGTGCCCTCCTTTGCATGTACAGCGCGGAACCCACCTCTCGCAGGGATCGCCAAGCACGCAAGACTGTGGACCTTGCCGCTGGTCAAGATCCCGCACGCAAGGACCTACACACCGCCTAATGGGCGGCACCGATCCCATTTACCTTCTGCCCTCTGCCTTCTGCCGGGATCGAGAATGTACTTGACGGGTCCCATCGCGCCGGCTAGTAGATTTGCAGCCCCCGCGACTCCCGGATCCCATCCCGCCACGCCTCCGCGGACGCCTTCTGACCGGGCCGCTGCGTGCAGTTGTGGCGAGGAAGCTCCTTCACCCTCAGCCCGCTCTTCTCGGAATCCTCATACCGTGCGTAGAAGGCATCCAGGTCGCGCTCCAGGTTGGCCCGCACATCCGCCAGGTCCGTCCAATCAATCACGTTCACCATCTCCTCGGGGTCCGCTTCGAGGTCGAACAGATCGTCGAGGCCGTTCGGGTAGCGCTTGACCAGCTTGTACTGCGGCGTGCGCACCATCCGAAGATCGCCATATTCCCCAAAACGTGCATCGTTCCAATCCCCGATGTGCTCTCCCTGGGCCATCGGCAGGCAGCTCCGACCCGGGTACGCCGCATCCGCGGAGTACTTTCCCGGTTCAACGCCACAGAACTCACAAATCGCAAGGAACGTGTCGAAATGGTCGACACTGCGATCCACCCGGTGTCCCCCGAGCAGCCCGGGCCCCGTCATCAGCAGCGGCACACGGATCGATACGTCGTACATATTCAGCGGGCGAGTCCCATTGCCCTTCCCCCAGAACCCGTTCTGACCCAGCGACAGCCCGTGGTCCGACGTGTAGACCACCACCGTGTTCTCCGCCCGACCCGAAAGGTCAACGGCCTCGAGGATCCGCCCGACGTTCTGGTCCACGTCGGTGACCCCCGCATAGTGGTTCATGTGACGGACCCGGATCGCATCCTCATCGTCCGGCGTGTCATCCGGCAGGCCCTCGTTCCACCTAAGGGGATGCGCCTCGTCCACGCGGATGTCCTTGAAGGTCGCGTCCCTGTAGGAGGCCACCAGCTCGGGATCATGCCCCATGTGAGGGGAATGCGTCGTCGTATACCCCACCTGCAGGAAGAAGGGCCGGTCTTCCGGCGCCGTTCGGATGAAGTCGATCGCCCGATCGGTCGTGATCGCCGTTCGGTTTCCCTTGAGTGCGACGGCCTTGCCCTGATCGACATACACAGAGGTGCCGATATGCGCGCCGATCAGCGGGAAGCCGAAATACCACTCGTATCCCCGCGGTGCCTCGGAGCAGCGGCCGATGTGCCACTTCCCCGACAGCCCGCAGAGATAGCCCTCCCTTTGCAGCATTTCGGCCAGCGTCACGCTGCCAGCGAGCCAATACCGGTCCTGACATTCCGGGTCCCACATGCAAATGAAGTCGTGCACGCCGTGTTGAGAGCTCGTTAGCCCGGTCAGGAGACAGGCCCGGCCGGGCGAGCAGACGGGCGTGGGTGTGAACGCGTTCTCGAACACGACGCCATCGCGCGCCATCCCGTCGAACGTGGGGGCCCGTACCTCCGAGTGTCCATAGCAGGGCAGCGTCCACGGCGCGTGATCGTCGGCAAGGAACAGGATGATGTTTGGTCTGGAAGCCATGCTTACACCTCGGTGGTCGTTGAGGTCATTGGACATTCCCCGCCTTGACATCGTGCCTGTGCAGGCCTATCAGTGTCAGTAGGTTCCAGTAACCTGACGGTCCTGGGGAACGCATCTCCTGACCTGACGTTGAGGTAGACGGCCGTCAACGGTCGTCTGTAGCCCGTCGCCTGTGGTCGCATCTCGCTCCCTCAGACTACACCATCTCTTCCCGCGCCTGGATCCCCGTAGAACCGAAACTCCCCCTCCGACTCCTCTAGCTCGACGCCCTCATCGGGTCCGATCCCTGGGTCGATCTCGCAATACGTGTCTACCGTACCGAAGTGCAGCACCGTGTTCCGGTGCTGAAACAGCACGCGCGTCCAAATGGCTCTGTGTGACTCCGAGAGCGCACACACGTCATCCCCGCGTACGCGGGGATCCAATGCCCTACTGCTCCGGAGGAATTGGGTCCGGGATGAGGTAGCTATCATAGGGGGCATGACAGCTGTGCGCTCAGCGGACCACCTGTGAGTCAGAGCCAGCGTTGAGCCACGCCGATCGACCCTCAGAAAACTGAGATCCGACGTGGCAAAGGGGTAGGCCTCTTCAGATTGGCTTCCCGGATTGCGCCCAGTTTGTGGAACTTCCGGAAACGGTGCCTTGCCCACCGAGCCATGGCACAGCAGTTGCACTCTCCCCCGGCAGGTATCGGGACGCCACCAACCCGGCCGCCTTGGGAGGACGGGTACGATGAAGACATTTCACCACGTGCTTTGCGGAGCCCTCGCACTCTTGGGTATGAGCTGCGGACGAGAGGACCCGGTATCCGGGTCGTTCGGATCGGTGCGGGACCTCGCCGGTGGCACGTGGACGCTGCAGTACTTCGCCAGAGAGCGTCTGCGTGGCCCGCTTGATGGAACCGAGATCACCCTGGAGTTCCGGATGGACGACGTTCCCGTCCTGGTGGGGCGGGCAGGCTGCAACCAGTACGGTGCCAGATTCACTGCAGTCGAGAATCGAATCGGAGTGGAGCCGATCATGTCCACCGAGATGCTCTGTACGAACCCAAACGGGACCATGGAGCAGGAAGCCTGGTATCTCTCGCAGCTCGCCCAGGCCCGAGGCTTCTCGGTTCGCGACGATCGTCTCGCACTGTTGGATGAGACCGGTGCCCCGCTCCTGGTATTCGTGCGTCGATAGACGGGGGCGAGCCGGGCCAGCTTCCCTCCCTCGAGCCCCTCCTACCTCACGTCGTACCTCAGGATCGCGACGTAGGCCCCGGCGAATCCCAGAATGGCCAGCAGCGCCAGACTAAGGAGGTGAAGAGTGTTTCGCTCCAGCACGGCTGATAGGGGCTCGTCGGCGTCGAACGAGAAAGGAACGAAGTCGTCAATCGGTCGCTTCCGTTGGCCCTGCTTCTCGCGAACGTACCGCGCCAGGTAGACCTGATGCAGGGAGAGGGCCTCCTCGATCTGCATCTGGGAGTCGAATCCGGTACGGGCCAGGTCCATGGCCACCGTGGTGACGGAACCCACGGGCGATACCGCAGAGAGGATGCCCGCGAGAGCGACCTGTCTTCGGATCCTGTTGTGGCGATCGCGGCGGAATTCGGCCAGAGCCGCCTGGTATGGCTCATCGTGTTTGAGGCTACTCGCCGACCCCACTGCGCTGGCCCCGGCCAGAATTCGGTCCTGCTCGACCTTCGATAGGGTCTCCCAGGGACCAGGCACATTCGCCTCGAAGAATCGGTTGACCTCCTCGCGTACTTCGTCGTCGGCCTCCCGACGAAGTTGCGCGACCTCCCTGTCGATTCGGTAGGGGCTCTCCTGCGGTATGCGATTCCGCGCGATTCCCACTGCAACATTCGGCACGATGAACTGCCAGAAGGTCCAAAGCATCAGGAGGCCCAGAAACGCCGACGTCCTCCGGTGCGTGAGCGCCGATGCCAGCAGGCCGAACGCCGCAAAGACCACCAGGTACAGGGCGAACACAACGACCATCACCAGGAGGCGTCCCAGATCGCTACCCCCGAGTGAGATGTCTGGCGAGAGCACCATCGCAACAACCACGACGCTGAACGATAGCCCGGCAGGTACCAGAACGGCAAGAGACGTTCCCACCAGCTTGGCCCCGGCAATACGTGCTCGGCTTGTGGGGAAGGAGGCGTAGAGCCTCAGCGTTCCCCTGGCCTTCTCCCCGCACACGGAGTCATATGTGATGAGCAGAACGCATAGACTGAGCACGATCCGAACGATCAACGCGAAGTCCAGCGAGCCAAGGAACGCGTGCAACAGGTCCGTTTCGAGGGGGCTTCCCTCGAACTCGGGGACATACTCGTAGTGAAGCCGTACTTCCTTGCCCAGGACGCCCGACAGACCGTAGACAACGGGGGAAAGAACCTCCGGAGGGCGATTCCATCGGTAGCCATAGGACGAGAACTGCCGGAACATCCCACGCTCCATCCACATCGAGAGGTCGCCCTGGTTCGAGGC
>JASLMQ010000977.1 GCA_030746455.1 Candidatus Latescibacterota bacterium | reverse complement strand
TTCGACGCGAACTCCTCCCCGATCGCGAACGGCACGTCCGTCATCGTTCGCAGCGTCTCGTAGGCCTCGGGCGTCTCGTCACGTATGGGCTCCTCGAGGAAGTCGATCGTGCCGCTGGGCATCATCTGGCAGAACGACGCCGCTTCCGCCACGCTCAACCGGTGGTGATACTCGATTCCGATCACCGGCTCGCGTCCCAACCGCTCCCGCGTCTTGATCAGCAGCTCCGCCGTTAGTGGCAGTGACTTCCTCGGATCAAAGAACAGCGGGTCGGCCGACAAACGCACCACCGTCATCCGGATCGCTTGCCAACCCAGTTGATGGAGCCGCTCGGCCCCTTCGATGCTCTCATCGATGGTCGGTCCCATTACCGTGGCGAAGCATGGCACATAGTCCCTGTGCCGCCCCCCGAGCAGCTCGTATACCGGCACTCCGAGCTTCTTTCCCGCGATGTCATGCAGCGCGATATCGATCGCCGAGATCGCGGCCGTGAGGGTCCGGCCCCCCTCGAAGTACTGCGACCGATACATCTCCTGCCAGAGCGCGCCTCGCCGCATCGGATCTCGGCCGACCAGGAACTCCCGGTAGTGCTTCACCACCCCGGAAACGGCCAGCTCGCGCGTCGTCAGCCCCGCTTCACCCCAGCCGTAGATCCCCTCGTCGGTCTCCACCTTCACAAGCAGCATGTTCCTTCCGCCCACCCGGACCGGGTGGGGCTTCACGTCCGTGATCTGCATCGCCTTTCCGCCTCTCTGCTTCGCCCACCTTCGCTTGGGCCTCTCCACCGAACTCCTGGTGGACAATTGTCACTTTCCAATTCTCAATTTCCAATGCTCCTCGGTCTCTCCCGCCGACCTTCTGCTTCTCCCTAGAACCTCAAGTCGACTCGCGCCCGCACCTCCACCCCTCCCTCTCCCTTCCCCACCTCCACCGTTCCCCAGTCCACACCGTCCAGATGGGCGTCCACGAACGCATCCACCATGCTGTAGAACACGATCCCGAGGGTCGTGAACAGGTAGAGGTTCCGCCTCCTCGTCCCATCCTCGGGGTCGTCACCGATCTGATGACGCCGAACGAAAAACGCCACCGCGGACCCCACCTCCGCAGCGGCGATGATGCTGCCCTTGATGTATCGCCCGTTGTGGAACTGCCCCCAGCCCGGCAGCGCCAGCGACCTCAGCATGGCGCGCCTTGGCGATGTGACAGATCGCGCCGTATCCACCTGGGCCGTATCGACCCGCGCCTCCTCTACCTCTGCCCCCGACGGCCCACTCCACACACCGATCAGTATGGCCACAGCGAGGACGGCCCACTTGGTGGGCTTCACCAGACGCTGCGCCGGTTCTACCTGAACCGATCTCAACCTCTCCACGATGAGCCTCGTTCCATGGTAGGCTGCCCAGGGCCTCACCCGATCCGTGTATGCCTTCTTTCGTGTCTGGAGCCTGTCCCGGACGTAATCACGGTGACACTCAAGTAGTGGATTGCCTGCGTTCGGGATGTCTTTCGTAGTTCCCCGGTCTTGACGTTAGGTCTTCGCCATCCGCGCCGCACCCAGGATACCCGCGTCGTCTCCCAGGATGCCCGGGACGATTCGCACGTGCTCCTTCACTCCGACGGTGCCGCGCTCCTGGAAGGTGCGCCGTGCGGGTCCGAACAGCCGCTCTCCCGCGCGGGCAAGACCACCGCAAAGCGCGATCATCTCGACATTCATCACGTTCACCAGGCTCACCAGGCCCACGCCGAGAAAGTGGCCTGTTTCTTCGAACATCGCGCTCGCGAAGGCGTCTCCGGCCTCGGCAGCCTCGAAGATCTCCCTGGTCGTCAATCCTTCCGAAGAGAGGGACGTCTCGGGCCGCTCCTCCGCCATCCGCGCCCGCGTGCGGGACACCATAGCCGTGGCGGAGGCGTAGAGCTCGAAGCACCCGTGGCCTCCGCAGGGGCAATCGGGACCGTTCAGATCCAGGCTCACATGGCCCACCTCGGCCGCGTTGCCGTTGAACCCGTGCATCACCTCTCCGTTGGCCACCCAGCCTCCACCGATGCCCGTGCCCAGGGTCACGCACAGGAAGTGGTCGACCCCCCGGCCCGCCCCCAGCCACTGCTCACCGTACGCCGCCAGGTTCGCATCGTTGTCCACACGCACGGACAGGTCCAGGGAGTCCTCAAGCCGGTCCTTCAGACGCACCCCGTGCATGCACGGGAGGTTCTCGGGAGAGATGATCACCCCTTCGAATGGATCCAGCGGGCCCGGCGCCCCAACGCCGATCCCGGCTACGTACGCCAGATCGACGCGGCCCTCACCGAGGGCCGCACGCACGCACCCGACGATGCCCTTGACCACGCCATCGGCGCCCAGGTCGAGCCGCGTCTCGCAACGGGACCGCCCGATGATCTCACCGGTCTC
The DNA here is from genome assembly GCA_030746455.1 of Candidatus Latescibacterota bacterium. The sequence goes on along the minus strand of JASLMQ010000977.1, from coordinate 4,953 downwards.
CGAAACCAGGCCGGCGCGCGTGTTGGTCCCGCCCAGGTCCACCCCGATGGTGAGAACGTCCGCCATCGCTACTTCTCAGCACGCGCCTGCTTGACCGCATCCACGAAGGACCTTGCCGTGTCCGTCAGTGCCTTCCAGTTCTTGTCGGCCACGGCCTTCTTGTCCACCATCGCACTCCCCGCCCCGACGGCAACCGCACCCGCCTTGATGAACTCAGGCGTGGTCTGCGCGTTGACCCCACCGGTCGGCATCAGCTTCAGCGAGGGCAGGGGCCCCAGGATGTCCTTGAAGAACGTAGGACCGTTGATCGACGCGGGGAATACCTTGACCACGTCGGCGCCGGCCTGCCACGCTGTGAGGATCTCCGTCGGCGAGAAGCCGGCGGGCATCACCAGCTTCCCATACCGCTTGGCCATCGCGATCACGTCCAGGTTGAGCGTCGGGCTCACCACGTATTCCGCCCCGGCCAGGATCGCCGCCCGCGCCGTCTCCGGGTCAAGCACCGTACCCACACCGACGACCGTGTCCTCCATCTGGGCCGACGCCTCCTCGATCACCTTGAGCGCGCCCGGCACCGTCATCGTAACCTCGATCGCCACGACGCCCCCCTCGCGAAGGGCCTTGGAAACGTCCATCAGCTCCGTGGGCGAGTCCGCCCTGAGCACAGCCACCACGCCGCAATCGATGATTTGGTCCAGAGCACCTGCCATCGTCATTCCCTCCGTCAAAAGGAATGCCCGGAATCGACCGGGCATTCACAGGATCGCCTCACGTCTTCTCGATTTCGCCTCTCAGTTCCGCCATCTTACCAGGGCATTGGGTCTGTCGTCTGCCTGCCCTCCGTAGCTCCCCGCAGGTCCGCCATAGCTCCGCAAGGAGCGGAGGCGGAGGGAGCGAAGGAGGGTCGTCCGTGGTCCGTGGTCCGTCGTCTATCTCTTGATTCTCGCCCCCCCGCCCTTCATGGCGGACTCGGCCTCCGAGCGCGTCGCCCAGTTCACGTCTCCCGGGAAGGTGTGCGCCAGCGCCGAGTAGGCCCCGGCGAAGTCCACGGCCTCCTGCGGGGTCTTCTCCTCCAGGAAGCTCGCGACCAGGCCGGCCGAGAAGTTGTCGCCGCCTCCAACGCGGTCCACGAGCTCCAGATTTTCGTAGATTCGGGAGAGGTAGAACTCCTTGCCGTCGAACAGCAGCGTCCGCCAGTCGTTCAGCAGACCTGTGGTGGCAACCCGGAGGGTCGTTCCCACATACTCGACGTTGGGGTACTGCGCAACCGCGCTCCGGGCGACGCCCTTGTAGCTCTCCGGGTCCAGGGCGCTGTAGTCTTCCGTGGTGCCTTCGGCCTTCAGACCCAGCACCTTCTCGAAATCCTCTTCGTTGCCGATCAGCACCTTGACCAGCGGCATGAACTGCTTCGTCGTCTCCTGGGCCTTCTCGGAGCTCCAGAGCTTGGAACGGAAGTTCAGATCGTAGCTCGTGGTCACCCCGGCGTCGCTCGCCGCTTTCAGCGCCTCCAGCGTGGTTGCCGCCGCGCTGTCCGAAAGCGCCGGCGTAATGCCGCTCACGTGGAACCACTTCGTCCCCTCGAACACCGCCTGCCAATCGACCATCCCGGGTTCGATCTTGGAGATCGCCGAATGTCCGCGATCGTAGGTCACCGCGCTCGCACGGGGCCCCACGCCCACCTCCATGTGGTAGAACCCGTTCCGCTCGAGCCCCACGCCGTCGAAATCCACCCAGACGATGTTGGACATGTCGACGCCGTGCTCGCGGCCCTTGTTGCGAATGACCCAGCCCGTCCAGTTATCCACCAGCCGGGAGATCCACGCCGCCTTCAGGCCGAGGTGCGCACACCCCACCGCCACGTTGTACTCCCCGCCCCCGATCTCCACGTCCAGTTTCGTCGCGTTCTCCAGGCGGCGATACTCCGGCGACGAAAGCCGGATCATCGCCTCACCGAACGTCACCACGTCGTACATGCCATCCCTCCTCTTTGGATACGAGCCATTGCCGGTTCAGCTTAAGGCTGCCCGCCCTCCGTAGCTTTCCTGTCCACCGAAGCGCCGTCAGACGCGAAGGTGGAAGCGGAGGAGGGACAGCTGAAGGCTCCTACTCGTCCCTCCCCCCCAGCACACCCGATAGGATCAGCAACCGCAACAGGTGCAGTACTGCCACAAGAGCCGACGCCACATACGTCCACGCCGCGGCATCGAGCACCTTCCGCGCGGCCGGGATCTCCTCGTCCGTAAGATATCCACCATCCGCCAGGATTCGAATCGCCCGCTTGCTCGCGTTGAACTCCACCGGCAGCGTCATCAGCCCGAACAGCACCGCGAAAGAGAACAGCACGATTCCCACATCCACCAGGAATCCCGATCGAAAGAAGAACCCGATGAAGAACAGGGGCATTCCCAGCCACGACCCGAAGTTGGCCACCGGTACCAGGTTGGACCGCAGCGAAAGGGGGACGTAACCCACTGCGTGCTGGAACGCGTGTCCCGCCTCGTGGGCCGCGACCCCGATAGCCGCAAGCGAGGGCGATCCGTAGGTGCTGTCCGACAGCCGCAGCGTCTGACTCCGCGGGTCGTAGTGGTCGCTCAGGTTCCCGCTCACGTGCTCGACCTCGACGGGCAGGTTGCCGCGCATGAGGATATCCCGCGCCACGCGGTCCGCGGTCATTCCCGAGCGCGCATCGTACCGGTCGTACTTCGAAAAGGTTCCCTTCACCTTCATCTGCGCCCAGAGCGCGAGCAGAAGCCCCGGTAGCACCAGAATGAATGTAGAGTCGAAGAACACGGTTCATCCACCTCCTTAGTCTTCTACCCTCCCGTCAACTTCTCACCACGAGTTTCCACTCTAATCAGTTCCGAGTTGGCGAGTTCCACGCTGCTCGTCCCTGCCTCCCAATCCCGCCCTACCTCTTATCCCGGCCCCTGCATTTTTCAATTCTCACTTTTCAATTCTCAATTCCTAGCCTTTCGCCCTCCTCGATCCTGTATCCCCGTACGAGTTCCGCTCCCGTCATCCGCCCTTTCCCCGCCGGTTGCACCTCTACAAGCGAGAGCCCGTCCTCGCCCGCCGCCACAACGATACCTTCCTTGGGATCGGCCACCACCACTTCGCCTGGGGGCCCGGATGTCTCCACTCGTGCCGCGCGATGCACCTTCAGCACGCGACCTTTACAGACGGTAGACGCCCCCGGAAAAGGGTTGGTTCCGCGAATCAGATTGCGGATCGATTCGGCGTCATTACGCCAGTCGATGCGTCCGTCATCCCGGTCCAGCTTGGGCGCGCGCGTCACCCCTTCGCGAGGCTGGGGACGGGGCGCCATATCGCCCCGCGCAACCCCGTCGATCGCCTCCACCAGGGGGTCGGCGCCCAGGACCATAAGCCGATCCGACAGCTCCCCGGCCGTCTCGTCAGGCTCGATCGGCACCGGCGCCTGATGCAGAATGTCGCCCGCGTCCACTCGGGGCGAGAGCCGGAAGATCGTGATCCCCGTCTCCGTCTCGCCGCGAATGATGGCCCACGGAATTGGCGCCGCGCCACGGTATCTAGGCAGCAGCGAAGGGTGGAGGTTCACCGAGCCGTGCTTGGGGATCGCCAGCACAGGCCGCGGCAGGATCAGGAAGGCCACCACGGCGAAGAGGTCGGCCTCGAGCGCCCGCAGCGCCTCAAGGAAATCCGGATCCTCGAGTGACTCGGGCTGGAGGATCGGGACGCCCAGCCCGTCGGCGGCCGCCTTCACGGGTGGCGGCGTCACCTTCTGTCCCCGTCCACGCCGTTCGTCCGGCCGCGAGACGACCGCAGCCAGCTCGTGGTCGCTCTGGGCGATCCGCATCAGGGACGGCACCGAAAACTCGGGCGTCCCCATAAACACCAGCCTCACGCCCGCTCCTCCTCAAAGCCATGTGACCGCGCGCTTCTAGGTAGGGAGGGGTGGGTCCTCAAGTAGGTCTCCTGGGCCCGCCTACTCCGCCGAGCCCCGGCAACGGGGTGCTCCGTCTCACGTTTCACGCCTGCCCTCCGAAGCCAGCTTGCTGGTGGAGGAGGGTCTGACGTCTCACGGGTCTTCTACTTCTCCTCCGCCACGCGCGAAACCGATCCCCGGGAGACCTCGATCCGCACATCCTTGGCCACCTGCAGAACCAGAATACTGTCCTTCTCCTTGACCCCGACGATCGTCCCATGGATCCCGCCGGAAGTCACGACCTTGTCGCCCTTCTTCAGCGCGTCGATCATCGCCTGTTGCTGCTTCTGCTTCCTGTACTGCGGCCGGAGAATGAGGAGATAGATCACCACGAACATCAGGATCCACGGCAGAAACTGCAGCATCATGCTCGGCTCTTCTCCGGGCGGGCCCTGCTGCCTCCCCATCGCAAAGGCTTCCTCGATCCAGAACAAAGAATCCTCCTTTTCCCGTGGTGTCGGCAGAGCTCAGCTCATTGCCGACAGCTCAATTGTCACAAACCATCCCGTTCCCGGACTCACCGGAGTAAGCCGTCAGGAACGTGTCTCGCCAGCTCTGGAACCGTCTGTCTACGATGCTTCTGCGCGCCTCGGCCATCGTCTCCAGATAGAAGTGGAGGCTGTGGATTGTGGCGAGTCGCAGCCCCAGTATCTCGTCCACGTTGAGCAAGTGCCGGAGATATGCGCGGCTGTGGTTCCGGCAGGTCGCGCAGCCGCAGTCGGGATCGATCGGCGTGAAGTCACGGCCGAACCTGGCGTTCCTCAGGTTCATCTTTCCAGACCGCGTGAACACCGTCCCGTTGCGGGCGTTCCGCGTGGGCATCACGCAGTCGAACATGTCGATCCCGCGTGACACCGCATCCAGCAGGTCTTCCGGGGGACCGCATCCCATCAGGTAGTGGGGCGCATCCGCCGGGAGTCCGGCCACCACCGTCTCCACCGCCTCCCACGTCGCCGACTTGGGCTCGCCCACGCCGGTCCCACCGACGG
>JASLMQ010000976.1 GCA_030746455.1 Candidatus Latescibacterota bacterium | reverse complement strand
ACCGCTAGGGGTGGCCTCCAGGACCTCCGCGGTCAGCCCGGAGAGCTGGACCCGATCCCCCGGGGCCACGGGGTACCTATCCCCTCTGAACAGCCCGTCGAACGGGGCTGAGAGGAAACCCCTCTCCGGCGTGATCACCAGGGTCCGCTCGTCGGCCCGCAGAACGTCGACGGCTCGTGTACCGGGAGCCAACACCCGTACATGCCCCGGAATGGGTCCGCCCTTCAGTGCGCGCACGGTCTGCAGGTAGTGGGCGAAGAACGGGAACGGTGGATTGACGATGACCACCTCGTCGTCCACCACGGACGCATCCATCGGTGCGGAGTCCGCCGGCACGTCCACGAAGGGTCTCGAGCCCGCGTTGTTCCAGACGCTGAACGGCAGCAGCACGGGTGCCAGCACAAGGTGGATGACCACAAAGAGGCCCGCCAGCCCTCGGGACAGGATACCTCGCCTTCTGCCGTTGTCCCTCGCCTCAGTCCCCTCTCCATCTCCCGCTATCACTTGCGCCACCAGTCCCATCCCACCGATCCCGGCGAACATCAGGAGGCGGCCGTTCGGCACCGTCGCGCAGGCCGGAACCAGCGACAGGATCATCCCGGATCCCCAGAACCCAGCCAGCCGACTCCCCCTCAGGAGCAGAAGAACGATGGCCGCAAGGACCACTGTGCCCACGATGCCCGCGATCCATAGGGCGCGCAACCCGTCCGGGGACAGAAAGACCGCGATTCCCGAAGGGGGTAGGGCCCACTGATCGAGAAGCAGGATCGGGAACCGCTCCATCACCGCACCGGCGAACCACAGCGGCTCCGTCCCCGGATCGATGTAGTATCCCGACCCCCACGTCCCGTATCCCATCGCGCGGTAGGCCGCCATCCAGATCCCGGTCATCACGACGTAGGGCACGAGCCCCAGCAATCGCTGCTTCCGATGACCCTCGTCCAGGAACAAGGCGTGGGCCAGAAGGTACGGCAGCGATCCCACCGCCATCTCCCCCGCAAGGAGACCGCACCCCAGCGCGCCTGGCCCAACCACGGCCCCCGGACGCCACCCTTCCCTCCGCCACCGATCGTGCGCGATCAGGCAAGCCACGCCAAAGCATGTCGCCAGCAGTGCGTTCCGGTTCGCCACCCAGCCCACGGGGATGGCTCGTGCATCGTCCACGGCGTAGAGCAGGGCAGCGAGACCCGCGACCCAGGGCACCACGTGGAGTCTTCTGTAGAGCAGACCGACCAGAAGCGCCAGGGCACCGAACCAGATCAGGCTGTGGAGGTGCATCAGCGCCGGCGAATCCGGCCAGAGCCAGTAGTCCAGGCTGTGACTCAGGGACGAGATCGGCCTCCAGAAGGCGATCCGGAGTCCGTCGATCGACCACCACGGAATGACGCCCAGGTCTCTCAAACGCTGAGTACGGGACGCATCACCGTCGAGGAACGCGAACAGGTCGGACGGAGAAAGCGCGGTGGCTGAGAAGTCCCAGGCTTCCTGTAGGACCAGCCGATGGACGTGGTCATCCACCACCAGGCCCACCCAGAGGGCGGGCAGGGCGAGAACGAACCCGAAGGCGCTAGCGCACACAGGGAAGGCGCGGTGCCCCAGCACCCCTCGCACCGTTCGCATCAAACCGATCGTCCCCTTTCAGCGAACACCAATGAATCGAGCGCAGCCACGCCCAAGGCGACCGCGCTCGCTCATTACCTGACCTCTATACGCTACTCCGGCGGCCCACAGGCCCCCAAACTCAACACTTCGACCAGCCGCAGTTTCTGCAGAGCAGGCAGTTGCTCTCGTGGACCACGGTCGATCCACACTCGGGGCAGGTGGCACGCATCCGCATGCTCTCCTCGCCGCCCGATGCCGCGCTCGTGTCCTCACCCCCGCCGACCTCTTCGCGCCCGTCGCGTCGGGCAAGGTACCGTTCCAGGGCCTTCCCGATGGCGTCGGGCGTCGACAGGATGAGCTCTCCATTCTCCCAGATCGGGCTGGGTCCTGATATCCCCCTCAGCTCTCGGACGACCTCCTCCGGGTCCACGCCCGAACGAAGGGCCAGAGAGAGAAGGCGGCTGATCGCCTCGGACTGGGCTGCGGCGTTGCCACCTGCCTTGCCGATGGCCGTGAAGACCTCGCAGAGCCCGAGCTCGTCCTCGTTGATCGTCACATAGAGGTTCCCCTCGCCAGTGCGGATGCGTTCGGTCATCCCGTAGGTCACGGGAGGCCGCTTCCTCGGATGCCGTGCCCCGGCCTGCTCCGTTTCGGAGGATAGATCGGCCTCCTGCCCACGTCCATCCGTCTCCAGAATCCCCTCCCGACTTCCCTCACGGTAGACCGTGACCCCCTTCAACCCCTCCTGATACGCCGCGACGTAGATGTCCGCTACGGTGTCGACCGAGGTGTCTTCGGGCAGGTTGATGGTCGAAGAGATGCTGCTGTCGGTGTACTTCTGTATGGTCCCCTGCATCTTCACGCGGAAATGGGGGTCGATCTCGTGGGCCGTGACGACGTGGTTGGGAAGGCCCTCATCGTCGCCAAACAGCTTCTTGATGAGCGGGTGGTAGACTTTGTACTCCCTGAAGCTCTGGCCATCCGCCTGCTTGACCCGCCGGGTATAGCTGGTACAAAAGATGGGCTCCACCCCCGAGGAGGTCTGGGCCACGATCGAGCCGGTCCCGACCGGCGGCACGGTGATGAGGGTGCTGTTCCGCAATCCGGCGGCCTGGATCTTCTGCTTCAGATCGCTTGGGAGGCCCTGGATGAACCGGCTCCGCGACAGGCCGTTCCAGTCGAACTGGGGGAACGATCCCTTCTCTCGAGCCAGCTCGACGGAGGCCTCGTAGGCGTTGTAGCAGATCGTCTGCATGATCTCTTCCACCGCCTCGAGGGCCTCTGCGGAATCGTACCTGAGCTCCATCAGGACCAATGCATCGGCGAGTCCCGTGATGCCCAGGCCGACTCGACGGTCGGAGGCCACGGCCTCACGAATCTTCTCGAGGGCGTGGTTCTCCATGTTGTAGTCGATCACGTCGTCCAGGAACCGAACCGCCAGCTGGGTGCTCGCCGCGAGGTCCTTGTAGGCAATGGTGCCGTCGTCCTCCACGAACTTGACGAGGTTCAGATTGCCCAGGTTGCACGCCGTGTACGAAGGAAGCGGCTGCTCGCCGCAAGGGTTTGTGCTGGTCAGCGGGTTCGCATACTCGACGTTGTGGTACTCGCGCATCGTGTCCCAGAATATGATACCGGGCTCGGCGCTGGCGTGCGCGTTGGCCACGATCTTGTCCCACAGGTCGCGGGCCTCCACCGTCCGGAAGACCTTGCCTCCCCATCTCAGGTCGAACGACTTGCCGCCGATGACGGCATCCATGAACTCATGCGTGATCAAGACGCTGATGTTCGCGTACTGAACGCAGATGCGGCTGGGGTCGTTCTTGATGTCGATGAAGTCCTCGATGTCCGGGTGATCCACCCTCAGGGTGAGCATCAGTGCGCCGCGGCGGCCCGCCTGCGACACCGTGTTCGTGCTCTCGCTGAGCAGGTTCATGAACGCCGTGCTGCCCGGAGAGGTGTCCACTGTGGCATTCACCGAGGCCCCCCCGGGCCGCAGGACGGACAGATCGGTGCCCACGCCCCCGCCTGTCCGATAGACCATCGCCGACTCGGTCAGGCATGCGTAGATGCCCTCCAGGCTGTCCTCTTCGATCGGGACCACGTAACAGTTCGACAACGTGGGACGCCGCCGCGCCTCCTCCCTGCCCGCGCCGTGCATGACGCGCCCCCCGGGCACGAACTTGAAGTCCGCAAGAAGGTCCAGGAAGCGGCTGTACCACGTGTCGGTGTCCTCTTCCACCGAGGCCACCGCCCGGGCGATGCGATCCCATATCTGGAGCGGCCCCCGCTCCCCCGGCGCCAGGTACTTGCTCCGAAGCACGTCGATGGCCAGGTCGTTGTCTTCGTAATAGCTCTCCGCGCTCGCGGCCTTGCGCAGCAGTCCGTTGCCGGCCCGCCGTTCTATGCCCTGCAGTTCTGGCTGGGCCAGCAGATCCTCCACCGTGCGAGAATCCGCCGCTCCCTCCGCCTCTCCAGATGCCTTCCCGGGTAGCCCGGTCCCCATCATTCGCTCCTTGAGATGAAAAGGGGCTGCCTGCTGCGCAGCCTCCAGGTGACTCCTACCGTGGACTCAGGAACCACAATATATGGAGCCTATTAGGCAAAGTCAACACCAAATATGCCACATATCCCCTATTATCGGCAGTTTAGCCCGATTCTGCACTCAGACAGCCCAAAGGAATATAGTGCACATGCGAGCACTTATCAA
>JASLMQ010000975.1 GCA_030746455.1 Candidatus Latescibacterota bacterium | reverse complement strand
AACAGGGGACACGTACTCCCCCTGAGATACGAACCGGTCCAGGCTCAGTCGGACCGTGTACTCGCCGTCCAGCTCGTCCTTCCATCCCAGATGATCGAAATCCCAGGTCTTTCCGCCATCGCGGCTCTTGGCGCTCCGGTCGGGATGCTCGAGCCGGGTTGTGGATCCCCGGGGGTACTCGACGTCACTCGCGACCATGATCTCCCAGCTCGGGTCGTCGGAATCGGCCCACAGGTGGATCTCATTTCGCCCTTCGATGAGCGCCCCCACCGGGATCTCGACGAAGAACCAGTTGTCGAAGTGCGCGCCTCCCCACTCGTTTGTGTAGTACTGCCGCGCGAATGGATGTGCGTACTTCGACGCTGGGCGAGCCAGATCGTGGTCGTTGATGCGAATGTAGAGTGGGTGCTCGTTACCTTCCGCCTCGTGCCCGTTGAAAACCAGAAACGCCGAGAAGGCCCTCGGATCGTCCAGCACGAGATCCTTCCGGATCACGATCCCCTTGTGGAGCTTCTCGAACCAGCTCCGGTCCTCGGCGCCCTTGGGCCTCCCGATTGCCGGCGCATCGTCCTCGACTAGCAGCATGTCGTTGAGCCGGATCTCTCGATCCGCCCGAAGATACCCGAGCTCTCTAAGCTGCCCCCGCTCCTCCAGGTCTGCCGCGTCCAGGACGATTGATCTATCCATGGAAGGGGTCTCCTGTCTCCTGTCTCCTGGTCCAGTTTGCCTTGCCTGCACCATCCCACCACATGCCGTCTTTCCGGCCGGCCTGGTTCGTGCCAGAGGAATATAGCACGGTTATCCGCACCAACACAGGGCAATGAGAGCAGCCCTTCTCCAGGACGCACGATGGCCCCCGAAACAGAGATAGCCATTCCCAAAGCTTCGGGAATGGCTATCTAGCCTCTGTCCGATCTTGGCACCGCGTGTGGATCACACCGCCCGCGGCTGCCGACTGCACGGTCTCTGCCGTACTTTCGCGCTTTTCGCGTGATACGTAGTTCCGCGGTCCGCCGTTAGCCTCCCTTCGGCACAACCGCGGACGCCGCCGCGGACGCCACCAGCGCCTTCACCAGGTCGCCGACCAGGAAGGGCAGGGCCCCCATCTGCAGTAGTGTCCAGAATCCAACTGAATCTCCCTGCACAACGGATGACCACAGGTAGAGCTGCGCAAGACCCAGACCATAGATCACGGCGAAGCTCGCGAAGAGCATCAGCCCGACCATGCCGGGCAGCCGCCTCGCGCCTGCGTACCCGTCTACGACGTGTCCCACCAGGAAGGCCGCCGCGATGAAGCCGAGCAGGTAACCGCCCGTTGGTCCGACGAGCACGGCAGCGCCTCCGCCCCATCCGGCGAACCACGGCACCCCTGCCACACCCAGCCCCACGTAGAAGACCTGACTGAGCCCACCCCACCCCCTACCAAGGAGCACGGCACCCAGCAGCACGGCGAAGGTCTGCCCCGAGACCGGCACCGGCGTCCAGGGCAGGTAGACCTTCAGCTGCGCGGACAGCCCTGTCAGGCATGCAAACCCGAGAGCTAGGGCGACCTTCTGGACGACAGCCAGCTCTCGTGGCCACCTGAAAAGCCGGTGCTTCGCTTCCCTATAGATGTCTAGATGGGCCGCAGTATCCATTCTCCGCCTCCTTCGGCATGTTCGTGCTTTGTCTCACTCCCCAACAACCCGATTGCCCCGGCCTAGAAGATCGGCAAATGTCATGATTTGGGCAAGCCCATACTGTCACCCCTCAAGTGGATGCGCCACCTCCAGCGGATCCTCTGTCTCCTTCTGCCACTCGCGCAGGCAATCGTAGAGCAGGTCCACCGTCTCTCGGTTTTCCGGATCGGCCACGGTGTTACGCTGCTCGAGCGGATCCACCTCCAGGTCGTAGAACTCGGGCCGGTCGCCAGGGCTCAACACCAGCTTGTGGCGATCGGTCACCACGCACCGGATGCAGGCGTCCAGGACGTCGGCGAAGTACGGCTGCCGGGCGTGCATCGCCTGGAGGAAGCCATTCCACTCCCCCACGCCGAAGGGTGGGAACCCGTTCTCCTCGCCCCGCAGAACCGGCAGGAAGCTGTGCCCCTGGATGTGGTCCGGAATGGGCAGCCCCGCCATATCCAGAAGCGTGGGCACCACGTCCACGTTGTTGATCACCTTCGTCAGCCGCTTGCCCGCGAAGTCCTCTCCCGGATGCCGCACGATGAACGGAACCTTGAGCGATTCCTCGAACATCATCCCCTTGTCCACGATCTGGTGCGACCCCATCATGTCGCCGTGGTCGCTCGTGAACATCACCACCGTATCTTCAGCGTGTCCGTAGGATCCCAGAAGATCGAGGACCTTGCCCACATACTTGTCGACCAGGCTGATCAGCCCGAAGTACCGGGCCATCTTCTCCCGCACGTCGCTTGGATCGCCGGTGAAGATGTTGTGTCCCAGTTCGTGGTAGAACTGCCGGAACGCCGCGGTCCGTCGCGACCAGCCGGCAATCTCCCCGTCGTCCACGTGATAGTTGGCCGGCAAATCGATCGTGTCCTTGCCGTACATGTCGTCGAACGGACTGAAGTAGGGTGGATGAGGCTCGGTGATGCTCACGGTCAGGAAGAACGGCCTCTCGTCAAGCGTCCGGAAGAACTCGTCCACGTGCCAGGCCTCAAAGGCCATCTTGCAGTCTTCCTCCGGGAAGAAGCAGACCTCCTTGTCGCTGAAGGTGGCGCCGCCCTTCTCGGGCGTTCGGCCACGGTCCTTCAGCCACTGGTCGTAGGTGGTGCAGATGCCCTGCTGGCGAAGGGGACCGGCCACGTATTTCCCCTCCATCGAGCGGTAGAACCCCTCGAATCCCCGTTGCGGGATCGGCTCGTTGCCACAGTGCCACTTCCCCACATAGCCTACACGGTAGCCGTGCTCCCTGAAGATCTCTCCGTACGTAGGGTTCTCTTCCGTCAGCACCTGGTTGTTCTTCACGCAACCGTGGGTGTGTCCGTATGTGCCGGTCAACAACGAGGCTCGCGATGCCGTGCACACCGGTTGCGCCACGATGGCGTTCTCGAAGGTGGCACCCTCCCTCGACAGGGCGTCGATGCACGGAGTCTGCACCGTCGTATTCCCGTAGCACCCCAGGAGCTTCTGTTGCTGCTGGTCGGTGAAGACAAGCAGGATGTTTGGAGCGTCCTTCATGTTCCCTCCCAAGGCCCTTGTGCCTTCGTCAGGTTCATCTCCCCCTTCGTGCTCTGCGTGACGTCGTAGTGCATGCTTCCGCTATCTCTGCCGGGGCTCACGCCCCAGGCTATTCTCTGTCGCCCTTCCCTTCGACTCTCGGTGCTCTCAGTGGTCTCTGTGGTGATGCTTCTGCTTTGTTCGCGCTTTTCGCGTCTTTCGTAGTTCCCAGGCCTCCGCGGATCCATGCTATGCATCCCTTGACCCGCCAAATCCGGGCCCCCCCGCCGCCACGAACCCGTTACTCGCACCCGATCGCTCCGGGCTCACCCAGAAGGCGAACAGCCGACCATGGGTCAGGTGGAATCGGAACCGCACCGGCCTTCCCGCCAGCGGCGACAGGTCCTCTACGCCCTTCCACGATACGACCTTCCGCGTCTCATCCGCTCGAATGGGGATGCAGTTGTCGACGACAAAGGGCGAAATCGTCGCTCCACCCTCGTCGAGCGCCTCGACCCGCAGCTCCCCGTCGCCCGCATCGGCATTCACGTAGAGATGGCTTCCGCTGAATCGGACCGGCCGGGTCGTGAGCGTGCCTCCTGCAGCCCCCGCATCCATCGAGGCGAACCCGTCCCGGCGCATGAAGGCGAGCCCCATCGACATCGTCTCCTTACGTTCCTCACCCTCGCCGTAGTTCCGGCCGCTCACGTAGAAGAAGAGCCGATCCTCCACCACCAGGCAGCAGCCGCCGGCCGACTGCAAGTTGCCCCAGTTCCAGTCGGCGCGCCCCTCCGAGACCGCCATGATAGGCTCGCGGCACGGCCGGTCCCAGTGCAGGCCGTCCCGACTGAAGCCAAACTGCACTTCATTGATCTTTGGCCGGTCCGTTGGCTGGTACTGCCAGACGCTGAACAGCCCGAGCATGAGACTCTCGTAGGCCACGGCGTCCAGGTTGTAGAGCTCCGGGCGGATCTCGGGCGCCTCGGGGTGGCGCGCGTCCAGGCGGTCCGCACCCACCCACCAGCCCGCCTCGCCCTCCTCCCAGGTCGAGCCCTCGACGAAATCGGTGCATTCCCGGTATCGCCGCGCGCGGCAGAGCGGATTGTCCGGATACTTCGATGGGCCCGGGACCCGCCGGATGTGGTCCCGGATGCTATAGACCCAGACCTTGCGAAAGGGGTTGTAGAACATCGTGCTGCGGTCGCCGGCCGTCCCGGTCCATCCCTTGAAGCGCCAGTCATACCCATCCGGGGAAAGATAGATGGACGCCTTCCAGGGGTCCCGGTGGAAGACGAACATCTTGTATCGCGCCTCCGGGTCATCGCACTTGGGGTCCGGCCATATCGTGGACGAGTCCCGGCTCCCGGACAGACAAACGATGTTTGTGCCGGGCATGAGACCCAGCTCCGGCCGCTCCCAGTCCATCCCATCCTGCGAGGTGGCGATACAGGTCGTGCTTCCTGCCCGGTACCACATCCGGAAGAGCTTCTCCTCCAGATCGTAGAAGATCCCATCGCTGAACGCCATGGCCGTTGGCCGCCGGGAGCTGAACTCCCACCGCTTCTCAGGCTTGAGAACCGGGTTCCCCTCCCAGTACTCCGCCTTGTGGAACGTGCGCCGCAGGGTCGTGTCGGCAACCAGAAAGTCGTCCACGAACAGCTGTCGTCCCACGTCGATCGGGATCACGTCCGGCGGGGAATCCAGATAGGGCACGGGCATCGCCTCGCCCTCTCGGATCGCCTCCGGGTCCCGGTTCGGCAGGTCGGGCAGCCGGATACCGTTGTACAGGATCCCGCCTGGGCCCAGCTCACTTGTACTCATCGTCCTGCCTCCACTCTCTGTCCCGGGTCACCACTGATGGCCGACCGCCCGCAACACGTTCGGATTCGCAGTGCTGATCGTGAAGTCGCCACGGATGGCGTAGATCTCACCACGGGTCACCTCGATCTCAATGTGTACAGGGCTCCCGCCGAGCGTTGCGATACCAGGGTCGCCCTTCCACTTCGGGCTGTGGAAGAGTTCATCACCCGTGAAGGGTACCGAATCCTCGAACCCGAAACCCGGATACGGCTTTCCCTCGCTGTCGATCAGCTGCGCTCGCACTGTTCCGTACGGCGCGCAAACATTCAGCGTCAGGTTCGGCCCGTGGAACTGCACCGGCCGCGTCGCGACCGAGCCCGTTGTCGCGTAGGATTCCAGGTACACGAACCCGTCCAACCGGAGCGTATGGAGCGCGAGTGCCGCATCGGTCACCGCGTTCGTCTGGAAATGGCCGGTTTTCGACGCGCCCGAATAGAGCCGAATCTGGTGGTCGTCGTCGACGACTACGCACGACGGATACAGGCAGCCTCCTCCATACATCCCGCGCGGGTTCCGAGGGACGAACGGCTCGTGGTAGGCTCGGTTGAACACCAGGCCGTTCCGGCTGTAGGTGAGACAGCAGTCCACCTCGCCCTGGCTGATGGTCAGCACAAAGGGGTCGATGTGGATACGCCAGAGCAGACCGATATACATCCCGTCGTAGGGATAGACCGGCATCCCGTAGAACTGCACGAGTGGCGGGTCCTCGGGATCCGGATGCATCACGAGGATCGGATCCTCGAATCTCTTGAAGTCACTGGTGGGTGTGAGGGCTACCCTTCGGTCGCCCAGGAGGGGCCTGGAGTTGACCATGTAGGTCCCGAGCTCGTCGTTGTAGAACGCCGAGATCGGTGCGTCCAGCGGCCGGACGCCCCAGTTCTCGAGCGCCTCGACCCGCCAAGCGTACCCATCCGCCGAAGTCGCCAGCATCAGCTCCCGGGCCATCATGTCGCCGCCGCCCATTCGGCGGTCCGAGTATCCCGAATACAGGAGCTTCAGCCTTCGCTCTGGATCCGGGTCCCTTTCGTCCAGGAAGGCGGGGCCCCCGTCGCACGTACCGACGGACAACACCTGGTTTGGCCGGTTGCGGTCCGGGATCGGCACGCGTTCGCTCACGTCGGGCTTCACCCAGTGGATGCCGTCATCGCTCTCCGCGATATTCAGGCCCGTCGAGTGGCGTACACCCGGCTCGGGATAGTAGTGCCCGCCGTAGAGACCGATCCACTTGTCGGTTTCCTCGTCCCGAAAGACGAAGGGGTTGTTCCACGTGCCTTCGCAGATGTTGTCCTCCAGCACCGCCTCCGGTACCCATTCGGGCGTGCCCAGACGGCGTTCCATGTTCAGCCGCCTGAGCAGCCACCAGTCGTCGAAGAACAGCAGCGTCTTCACGGCCTCGCCTCCGTTCGTAGATGCGCTTCGGCCATCGCCGTCTCCGCTTTACCTGAACCGAAACGAAAAAATGTCGGCATCCACCAGCTGGAATCGCAACCGCACGGGAGAACCGGCCAGCTGTGTGACACCCCCTCCTTCCTTCCAGCGCACGCGCCGCTCCAGGTCGTCCCCGATCACCTCCACACAATCCTCCACCGTGAATCCCGGTATGGGCACGCCCTGGATGTCCTGCAGCTCCGCCCGGATGCCGCCCGCCGCCGAGGCCGAGAAGTTGAGCACGAGCTCTTTCCCCTCGAAGGTCAGAGGACGCGTGATCACCTCGCCACCGCGTCGAGAGGCCCGGACAGACACGAATCCATCGACGCGCAGCGTGTAGCGCCGATAGACCTTGCTGTAATGGTCCCTGCGGCTGCCCTCGGCAACATAGAAGGTCAGCTCATCGGGCGCGCCATCCATATCGGACGCCGTGGTGACGATGCCCCAGTTCGCGTAGTTGTCCCCGTAGATCCAGTTGTCGCGTCCCCGCAATCCGGGACGGATGAACGCCTCGCCCCAGCGGTTGAACCGGACGCCGTCGCGGCTGGACATGAACACCGTATCGGTCAGCGCCGTGCCCAGACGCTCGCTTCCGCCCCGCTTAATGATCGAGCGTCGGCGCTCCGGCTCGGGCAGATCCTCCGTCGCCTCCGACCACGGGCGTGCCACGTAGCGCGAGGGGAAGCCCACGAAGATATGGGGCGCACGATAGTAGGGGATCACCTGGTTGGTGTAGAGCTCCTCCGGATCCGCGCCCGGATAGTTTAGCCATTCTGGCGACCCCCAGTTCAGGAAGTCCGCTGAGGTCGCCGTCTTGATCCCGCGGAACCGCATGCCTCCCGGGCCTTCGTAGAAGTCTCGCCAGTATGCGTGGTACTCCCCACGAACCCCGTCCCAGAATCCCAGGTTCTGTGAATCGAATGCCCCGTCGGTGATCCCCGGCTGCGCACTGAGGGCAGACCAGTGGATACCGTCGGGTGAGCTGAGGGCATAGAGCCCCTTCGCTCTGCTCTCACCTTTCCGCAGCGGGTGGACCAGGGCCTTGTACCGATGCTCGGGCGTACAGGCGGGATTCTCGTCTATGTAGGGAGAGAAGCTCACCGCCGAAAACCGGTCCGAGTCGTCCTGCCACCAGACGATGTTGTTGTCCCGCGATCCCTCGAACTCGAACAGGCCCAGGTTCGGGGTTTCCCACCGGAGGCCGTCCCTGCTCTCCGCGTAGTAGAAGACCCGGGTGTGCTTTGCCTTATCGAAGAAGAACCGGGATACCCCGTAATACATCCGGTAGACATCCCCATCCTGGAGGACGGTCATGTAGGCATGCCCGGCGCGCAGTCCGTGTCCCTCTTCGAATGCGACCGGATCGGACTCGTTCGGGAACACCACCTCGCGCGCGACGGGTCGGTGCAGGTGCAGGCCCGCCTCGCCCGAGAACCGTTCCAGCAGGTGATCGTCCACCATCAGCTCCAGCCGCGACCCAATGGCCACTGGATCTCCGTTAGGCTCCGTCACTCCATGCCCTCCTCCCCGTACCCTGCAGGGATCAGTAGGCCCCGATCCGCCGCGCGTGTTCCGGCGCCACGCCCGGCAGCGGTCCGAACCGCCGGCCGCGGGCCTCCTGCTCCTTCGAGAGGTCGAGACCAGCATTCACTAGGTCATCTTCCAGCGGCGCCTCGAAGTCCGGCATCTCAGCCGCCTCCCACAGGCTCCGACCTTCTTCGCAAACGTTCCGTTGCCCGTACCACGCCGAATTGCGGTAGTCGTGTCCTGGATGGGCCGACTTCAGGTTCCCGCCCAACCAGTTGGCGTCCAACACACCCCACATCTCGTCTCCGGCGATGAAGGCCGTCGCGGCGTGAAACGCGACCCGGGTCGACAGGATGTTGTTCACGGCCACCGCCTGCGGTAGCCCTCCGAGGTCGTGCGCCCACCCGGACACACTGATTCCACGCATGCCCCCCGCAAAGGTGTTCTGATAGATGTAGATCCTGGCGTGTTTGCCCTCGGGAACCACGTGGTCGGGCATGTAGTGGAAGTAGATATGCGAGCCCACGCGGGGCTGGTTCCAGAAACGATTGCGGTAGACGTACACGCTGCGCTCGTGTGGCTGGTCCGGCTCGTTGACATGGTGGATGCGCAGGTTGATGTTGCAGTCATAGACCGTGTTCTCGTAGACCTGCGCGCTACAAACCCGGTTGAGCGTCGTGATAATCCCGATGCTCGAAAACCCGTAGACCGTGTTGTGGTGGACCCGAACGTCCCGCCCGTCATTGAGATTGATGCCCTGGCCGCCGCGGTGGATGAGGTTGTGGCAAACTTCGTTGCCCAGACCCACGCGAGACAGCCTCACCCCGTAGTCAGACGTCGAGTTGGGGCCACAGAAGAGCTTGTAGAGTATGTAGAACTGCTGCTTGAGCAGGAGCTCGTATGGGACCTCTCCGTCGTCGGAGTCGTATCCCCACGCACCGGTTTGGCAGGTCTCCGCATAGAAATCGATCGTCATCTCGTTGTCGCAGACCTGATTGTGCGATGCCCCATCGCTGATCTGGATCCGCTGGGCGCCGTTGACCAGACGGCACTTCTCGACTGTATTGTGCGCGGCTTCGCTTCCAGTGATCTGGACGCAATTCTCGCCGCCCCGGACCATCAGGTCGCGCAGGACGACGTGCTTGCGGTCCTCGATATGCACTCCGCCCCCTTCGGGCGCCGCGCGGAGCGACTTCTGGTTGGGATCGTCGCCGTCACGGAAGCGGATGTAGGTCCACCCGTCGCGGTTGCCCATCATTGCACCCATAGTGTCCCAGTACTGGATGGGCTGCTTGTAGTAGTTGGTCTCGACGACGTGGTCGGATGGAAAAGCCAACGCCTCGAAGCCCGAGCCGTCGGCCATGTGGTCTTGCCAGATACGCGGGATGAACTTGCCGTCCACGAGCATCTGCATCGGTTCGTACCCGGGGAACGGCGCCTTGTACACGCCCTCCCCGATCTCGGGCGCGGGGGCCCACTCCACCTCGAGCGGCAGCGAGCTGTCGATGATCGTCAACCACTCGCCGCCCTTGCCACGCTCGCCCTGGACCACGATGGGCTTGTCGGCTTCGCCCGACACGGGCACGACCACTCGGCCAGCGTAGATGCCCGCGGCCACACAGACCGTGTCACCCGGACGCGTCTGCGCAAGGGCGTCCTCGATTCCGCGGAAAGGCTTGCCGGCCGTTCCGTCGCCAACGGCCGATCCCTCGGTCGAGACGTGGATGTCGCGTGCGTACGCGCTCAGGGCCGTCACAGCGACCAGGATCGCTGCCGACGCTATTGCGAGGATACAGTAAAACATGGTATGCCTCCAGACGTGAGCTGCTTCAGTGGCCGTATCTCTCTACCGATTCGGACTACGTCTGCCCATCAGCAAGCTTTTGCCACGGTCCTTCTGGAAGTTCCACGTGGTTGTCGGGCTGGACCACCTCCGGCCAGGGGTCGCCGGAGTCTCGCGTCCAGGCGTAGAGGCCATCGCGCAGCCGCGCCTTCTGGCCGGCGTGCTCCGGCTCCTCGGCCAGGTTTCGGGTCTCCGCCGGATCTTCGCGCAGGTCGTACAGCTCGTCGTCTCCCCCGATCGCCTCCACGTACTTCCAGTCCGGCGTGCGCCAGGCCCGCAGCGGCATCAGGCGCTCTCCCCAGTGGCGGGAGTGGTACTCCACGGCGACCCCTTCGCGAAGGGGATGGTCCTCCCCACGCGCC
>JASLMQ010000974.1 GCA_030746455.1 Candidatus Latescibacterota bacterium | reverse complement strand
TCGTGCACTTCAGGAGCTCGACGTCGGGGAATGCCAGCTGATAGACGGTGGACCCGCCGTACAGATCCGCCGGAAGGGAGACCGAGACGGCCTCGATGCTCCCGCCGGAGACATAGCGGTTGGACTTCGGCATGTGGGCACTGAGGAGCACGGCGGCCTCTCCATCGTGGGTATAGGCGACGGCCTCGACATCGTCGCGGTCGGTCTCGAGCGATAGACGGTCTCCTGCAGCGATGATTCCCTCCAGTGGCGTCAGCTCGTGCCAGACCAGGCCGATCTCGTTCCGCCTCCCCATCCCGAGGTGTTCGTCCAGGATGCTGCTCGAGTTGAAGTAGACCACGCCCCGGGCGCCGGCCTGGAGGATGTAGTACGTCATCAGGCGCTGCTGCTCCGCGGAGGGGAGGAAGGTTTCGCCGGGGCCCAGGCCCACCCGGGCGTAGGCAGGGCCCTGCATGTGGGCCTGGCACCAGATCTGGATGTAGACGGCCTTCTCCCAGACGCGCTGGGTGTTGGCGATGAGGAGTTGCAGGTCCTCGAGTCCCCCCTCGATGTCGATTACGCCGTAGGTCTCATCCTTCTGGATCGGATAGAGGTAGGTCATCGGGTAGTCGATCAGATCGACCCATTTCCGGAAGGCCCCCACAGGGAGCTGGTCGGGGCGCCGCGTATCCATCTTGGTGACCGTGATGGCGCTTTCCCGATCGTAGCGCTTGATGACCTGCTCCGTCCGCTCGAGGAAGGGGTAGTAGCGGTCGAAGGTGTCGTCGCACATGTTCCATCCGATTAGAGCGGGATGGTTTCGGTAGGGCAGATGCCGCAGCCACCAGTCGTCGCGCAGAGGCTTCTCGCTGTATGCGGCCACGCCGGGGAGGAAGTGCCCGCGGGGACCGCCGATCCAGACGACGGCGTGCATGCCGTGGTGGTGGACCGCGTCGAGCGCCTGTTCGAAGGCGTCCAGGTCGGCGTCGTAGCCCGAATAGCCGAGTACGAAATTCAGTCCCAGATCGCGGTGCATCGCGAGGGACCGCTCGACCTGGTCGGGCGGCAGACTGCCGCTGACGGAAAGGGTGCCGATTCCGCGCAGCAACACGGGCTCGCCGTCGATGGTCAAGGTCTCCCCCCGGACGGCCCAGTCGGGCTTGGGGTGCGCGTAGGTCTTCGCGGGAACGTCTCCGGGCAGCGACAGGTTCGACTCGAGGAGCGCGCGGCAGACCAGACCGATGGCATCGGGATCGGACAGGAGGCCGGGGTCGGGCAGATACACGGCCCTGTGGTCCTCCGTGGCCGTGATCTCGAGTCCGGGTTCCTCCGTGTCCCAGAGCCACGAGATAAGGCCCTTCGCCCAGAAGTCCTCTCCCCACGCGCAGCCCAGGAGACGGCCGCCCCGGTAGAAGGCGACCTTCAAGGCGTAGTAGAAGGTGTGGTCCTCGTCATTCCATCCGGGCACGACCACCAGGCCGTAGGGCTCGAGGGCCTCCACCGACACGGCCTGAAGGACGTCGAAGGCCAGGCCGTTCCGGTCCAGGAGCGAGCGGAAGGGCTCGACCTGCGCGTCGGTCCACTCGGGAAGGTGGATGAGGGCGATTCTATGGGACTGCCGGGCATCTGCGGATGGGGTAGCCATAGGCACTCCCAGGAGGGTGAGATGGAAGAGCAAGCGGGTCATCGGCGAGCTGCGACGAGCCAGAGGCGGCACCACGAAAGGCACCAAAAGCACGAAAGCGAGAGATGGATTACTACATATACGATCGGTTCGAAGCCCTTGTCAAGCGTGGGGGGCAAGTCCCGACGACGTGAGCGAACGCCGGCTCCCATTTTGTCCTTGCCAAAGCCGCGAGGCCCGGCTATATTGCCGGCCAAATGACACGGACACCGGACGAACGTTCGGACACTCAGCGAATCGATCGGAAGCTCCCCCGAGACGGGGAGCTGTTTTTCTGTACCCGAAGGAGGGCGTGACCATGGAGCCACTGTTCCACGTTGTCGAGTCCCAGCAATTCGACAGGGACCTGCTGACCGAGATCTTCTCGGTGACAAAGCAGATGGAGGAGGTGGTGAGCCGCTACGGCTCCAACATCCTGAATCGTCGGATCATGGCCACGCTTTTTTACGAGCCGAGCACACGTACCCGGCTCTCCTTCGAAGCGGCGATGCGGCGCCTCGGCGGCGAAGTGGTCACCACGGAGAGCGCACAGGAGTTCTCATCCGCCGCGAAGGGGGAGACGCTGGAGGACACGATCCGGATCGTGCAGGGCTACGCGGACGTGATCGTGATGCGCCATCACGAAAGCGGCGCGGCCCGCCGGGCGGCGGATGTGTCCTCGGTTCCCATCATCAACGCGGGTGACGGCCCGGGCCAGCACCCGACCCAGGCGCTGCTGGATATGTACACCATCCAGAAGGAGATCGGTCGGCTGGACGGCATCTCGGTGGCGATGGTGGGTGACCTCGCCAACGGGCGAACGGTCCGGTCCCTCGCCTATCTCCTGGCCAAGTACGATGACATGAAGATCTACTTCGTGGCACCCGACGTGGTCCGGATGAAGGAGGACATCAAGGAGTACCTCAGACGCCACGGCGTCTGGTTCGAGGAGGCGAAGGACCTCACCGAGGTCGCGCGAAAGGTCGACGTGGTCTACCAGACGCGGATCCAGCGCGAGCGGTTCGGCGACCGGACCGAGGACTACGAGCAGGCGCGGGGCAAGTACATCATCGACGCGGACCTGATGCAGGCGCTGCCGGAACACGCCCGCGTGATGCACCCTCTGCCCCGGGTGGACGAGATCGCCACGGAGGTGGACAGCGACCCCAGGGCGGCCTACTTCCGGCAGGCTCACAACGGGCTGTTCATTCGCATGGCGCTGCTCCGTATGGTACTTGAAGGCTAGGGGAGGGAACCTGAGGATCTGGCGAATGAGGCCCTGTGGAAGACCTTGCCTTCCTGCCTGCGCGTTGCCCTCTCCCTATCCCTACCTGCTTCTGCGATACGTGATGGGCAGGCAGGCGGGAGCCCGGGTACCCCAGAGGCACTCGAGATAGCCCCGGTGCCCCTATCCGACACGGTGTGGAGCCATAGCCGGGGGAGGTCTCGGAGAAGCGAAGCCAGGCCAGGGAGACGAGGGCGATTGCGGCAGGTCCGTAGGGTGGGCAGTGGATCGAGCGTCTACGTAACCGGCGGAGGGGTGGGAGCCCCTCGCTGCGGCACAAATGCAAGAGGCAAAATGAAGGCTTCAACCCCAATCCTGTGCCGAGTCTGCAAGAAGAAACTCGGCGTGGTGCGAGACTTCGAGGGAAAGGTGTTCACCCTCTGCCTGGCATGTGAGAAGGTGCTGAAGGCCGCAAAGAGGAGGCGCAAGCCATGAAGATCAAGGAGATCCGTGCGGTAGAGGTGGACCTGCCCGCGCGGAAGCCGAAGTCCAAGCCGCGGCGCGACCCCTGGTCCACGGACGCCGAGGTGGCCAACCCGATGTCGCGCTTCCCAGAGTACAAGCGGCATCGGTCGCTCTGGCAACCGAAGTGGAAGGCGGTGTGGGTCCAGGCCATCGCGGAGGACGGCACGTTCGGCCTGGGGCAGACCACGTTCGGCCGGCCTGTCGCGGCCATCATCGACGACCACTTCGGGCCGATGCTGGCGGGGGAGAGCTGCTTCGCCATCGAGAAGTGCAATGACATGATGTTCCGGATGTCCAAACCCTACGGATGCAGCGGCCCCACGGCCTGCGCGATGAGCGGCGTGGACCTGGCGTTGTGGGACCTGGTGGGAAAGCTGCAGGGAAAGCCGGTCTACGAGCTTCTGGGCGGACCCGTGCGCGACCGGGTGTTCTGCTACGCGACCGGGAACGACACCGACTGGCAGCTCGAGCTGGGATTCAGGGCGGTGAAGCTCGCATGTCCCTACGGCCCGGCGGACGGGCTGGAAGGGCTGGACGGGAACGAGCGGCTGGTCGCGCAGACGCGCGAGATGGTGGGCGACGACGTGGAGGTCATGCTCGACTGCTACATGGCCTTCGACGTGGAGTACACGGTTCGGTTGGCCAGGAGGCTGGAGCCCTACAGGCTGCGGTGGATCGAGGAGTACCTCATACCGGAAGACATCGACGGGCACCGGGCGGTGCGGGAGGCCGTGAACTGGGTGTCGCTGGCGTCGGGCGAGCATATGTACACCCGGTTCCCGTTCATGCAGATCATCAAGGCCAACGCGCTGGACATCCTGCAGCCGGACATCAAGTGGGTGGGCGGGCTGTCGGAGTGCGTGAAGATCGCCCACATGGCCGACGCCGCCGGGCTGGAGGTGATCCTTCACGGCGGCGCCCTTTCCCCCTACGGCCAGCACTTCACGTTCGCGACGCCCAACGCGCCGTGGGCCGAGTGCTTCATCGGTTCGGCGCCCGGCATCCCGCTCGAGGAGGTCGCGGGTCCCGGGCAGGCCGTGCCCGTGGACGGATGGATGAAGCCGGCGCCAGCGCCCGGGTTTGGGATTGAGGTGGACGGGAAGGGCATCAGGCCCTTTGAGTACTAGAACCCGACCACGGACCATAGACCACAGACCACAGACCACGGGAAGCCCGGCCTCACGGCCCATTGGCGTCGTCCGTGGTCTGTCGTCTGTGGTCTGGTTCTGGTGGTCCATCGTCCGTGGTCTTTGAGTGGAGAAATAACATGATACAAAGTGGCATCCCATTGAACAATGCGATGTAACAAGGCATGATATAACTCCCTATTTCTCAGATATTTCCGCTGGAGCGACCCCCCTTTGTGCCGATCTAAGTAACGAAAGCAAGCCGGCAGCGGGAGAGCACTCCTGGCCATCCCACGCGACTCCCCCAATCGCGCCCACCCCCGAAGACCGAGCGGACCTGCAATCGATGAATTCAAGCGTACGTCTGAAGCCTTTGCCCCCCGATCCCGACGGACAGCCCAGAGAGACCCGTCAGGAGAAGCTCCGTCGCATTCGGGAGCAGGTGAGCCAGGGCTTCTATGCCAAGGATGAAGTCCTCCGGGATGTGGCCGACGCCCTGATGATGAACCCAACGCCGTTCGAGAACCTGAACGAGAAGGAGAACTCATAGCACTACTGAGATAGCGATTTGGATACGGCCGACGTCGCCTCTGACGCCGGCCGTTTTTGGTTGACACGGGCGGCTGCGGCCGCCATCTTTACGTACTCGCCGAGCCCGACGACGGCTCGGAAGCGGTCCGGCCCCGGAGGAGCACTTCCCCGGGGCGCTTTTGAAGGGGCTTGCCCCAACCCGAAGGAGCCTGAACCACAGAGTCACAGAGGTCACCGAGGGAAGACGAGGTGTTCCGACGAATGCCAGGTTGAGGCCGCATCCCTTGGGAACACAGACGCGTGTGGACCCACGGATCGTCACCTCACCGAGTACAAGTCATGGTATCGCCGGCCCTCGAGACATGGTGCGGAGCCCTCCGTAGCAAGATAAGAGGTAGGATATGGACGACGTTCTCAAGGTGGAGCACATCGAGGCGAAGCCGGGTTGCCGGAGCGATGGCTATCTGGAGGAGGGGGAGATGGAGGACGGCACACCCGTCCGTCTGCCCATCTCGCTCGTAAACGGCTCGGAGCCCGGCCCCGCCATGTATGTGCAGGCCATCAGCGACGGCGATGAGCTGAACGGAGTCGCCGTGATCCAGAAGGTGCTCGGGCGGCTCTCGCCATCCCGCCTCAAGGGTAGCCTGATCGCGGTCCCTATCGTCAACGTGCACGGCTTCCAGGCCCATCAGGGCGCGAACCCCGTTGACGGCAAGAAGATGAACCGGTGCTTCCCCGGCCGGAAGGATGGGACCTCGAGCGCGCGGATCGCCTATCGGCTCTACCATGGCGCGGTCAAGCAGGCGAACACCTGCGTCGACCTGCACCAGGGCGGGGTGAAGCCGATGATCGATGAGGTCCGCGTTCGGGTGGATCGTCGGAAGCGGATCCACAAGGCGTGCATGGAGATGGCCCGGGTGTTCGGAATCGGCTACATCCTGGATTCGAGAGGTCCGGCCGGCCAGCTCGCCCGAGCGGCACCGGACGAGGACATTCCGACGATCGATCCCGAGCTGGGAGGATGCGTCGGCTGGGACGCCGCGAGCATCCAGAAGGGGGTAAACGGAGTCGAGAACCTGCTGAAGCACTACGGGATGATCGCCGGCAAGCCCCAGATCCCCGAGCGCCAGGTCGTGGTGGACGGGTTCCTCACGGTCCTGTCGAACCGGGGTGGGTTCCTGCACTACCGGGCAGAGCTGTACGATCGCCTGGAGAAGGGAGACCCCGTCGTCGACGTCACCGACCCCTTCGGCACGGTGCTGGAGACGCTCACGGCGCCCCAGGAGTCGATCTTCTGGTCCCACACACTCCGGCCCATGGCGGCCAGCGGACAGGCGGTGGCGACGCTGGGGAAGAACATACGGTACATCTGACGACGGACGACAGACGACTGACGACGGCCAAGGGGACGACGCGATGGACCGTTCTCCCTGGTCTGTGGTCAGTCGTCCGTGGTCTGTGGTCGGGGAAGCTGTGGGCTGGGAGGGTAGGTAATGCCATACAAGTTCGAGGGGCTCCAGGTCTGGAAGCTGGCGTTAGACTACATCGATCTGGTCTACGAGCTAGCTGAACGTTTGCCCACCTCGGAGAACTTCAACCTGAAGTCCCAGATCAAGCGAGCAGCTACCTCGGTTGCGCTCAACATCGCTGAAGGCTCAACGGGTCAGACCGATCCGGAGCAGGCGCGCTTCCTCGGGCTTGCACTGAGGTCTCTGATCGAGACCGTTGCATGCCAACACCTGATTCGGAGGCGAGGGTTCGACGAAGTAGCTGATCTGTTGGAGAAAGCGTATTCTGAAAGCGAGATCCTCGCAAGGAAGCTTCAGGCAATGCGGAGATCCATATCCCCGGCAGATTGGCGGGTCGGCGAGCCATTGGTCGACTACGACTCAGCCGCGCCCTCGAGCACAGACGACGGTGCACCCGATGAAGCAAGCGACTGACGGTTTGGCTGTCGTCTGTGGTCCGTGGTCCGTGGTCTTGCGAAAGCACGCGATCTGAGAAGGGACAACAGCAGTTGGCACGATTCCTTGGCCTGGATGTCGGGACGACGACACTGACAGCGCTGGTGCTCGAAGTCGACACGGGCGAGGTCGTTACCGTACGTACGGCGCCAAACACCTGTGAGGTGACGTCGGCGGAGGGCCGCGCACGGGGTCGGAGCGAGTGGGATGCGGCCCAGATGGCCGAGTTGGCGCGGGAGGTCGCTGCTGCCGCAGTCGCGGCGGGTGGCACGGTGGACGGGATCGGCGTGACCGGGCAGATGCACGGGATGCTTCTGCTGTCGGACGGCTGCCGGCCGCTGGGGCCCTACGTGGGCTGGCAGGATCAGCGGGGCAATGATCCAATGGGGAGAGGCCCAGAGACCTACGTGGGGCAGATGCAGGCCCTGTCCGAGGAGACCGGCGCCCTCCACAGGGGGTGTCGGCCTGCCGCGGGCTACCTGGGAACCACGCTCTACTGGATGGCGACGAATGATCTCCTGCCGGAGGAACCGTTCGTCGCCTCTTTCATGCCCGATATGATCGCCGCCTCCCTCACGGACACCCAGCCGGTCACCGACGCCACGAACGCGGCGGGGTCCGGGTTCTTCGACGCGATCGACCGGGGATGGCGGGAGGATCTGATCGACGCGCTTGGCCTGTCCACGGACATCCTGCCGGACGTGCGGGCCTCCTGCGAGCGTGCGGGTGGGCTGTCCAGTGAGGCCGCGCGCGCAACAGGGATGCCTGCAGGCACACCGGTTGCGGTGGCGTGTGGCGACAACCAGGCCAGCTTTGCCGGCAGCGTGGGCGACTATGAGCAGACACTTCTGATCAACGTGGGGACGGGAGGCCAGGTTTCGGCGCGAGTGCCGAGACCGACGCCAACGGAGGAGCTCGAGGCCCGGCCCCACATGGATGGCGGATACCTGCTGGTGGGCGCGGGCCTGGTTGGCGGAAGATCCTACGCGTGGCTCCGCGACTTCTTCCGCCAGGTCGGTGAAGCGTTTTTCGGAGGGACAGGAGACGAGGATCTCTACGAGGTGATGAACCGTCTAGCGGCCACCGTCCCGGCCGGAGCAGATGGCCTGCGGTGCGAGCCGCTCTTCACG